>VGBQ01000229.1 GCA_016870425.1 Actinomycetota bacterium
CGAGGCCGGTGACGTCGCCCGCGCGCGCAAGGTCGGCGCTGCCGAGGAGGAAGACGATGCTCCCGTCGGCGCATTCCGCGACCACGCAGGCCTCACGTCCCGTGGTGGCCTCGGTGATGGCCGCATCGCGCTCATTGCGGTGCAGGGTGACGAAGGGCACGGGCAGCGACGCGATGTAGGCATCCCACTCGCGTCGTCGGCGCACGGGGGAGTGCGTGATGTCGCACAGGGTGCAGTGGCGTCCGGTGGCCTTCCCGACGAGGTAGGCGAGTTCACCGCGCAGCCCGCCATTGGCGTCGTAGACGCCCACGATGCGCGAGACCTGTCCCATGGTGGGCGATACAGGATTTGAACCTGTGACCTCTTCCGTGTCAAGGAAGCGCGCTAGCCCCTGCGCCAATCGCCCGTGCTCGTGCTGCTTGCGAGGTGGAGACGGGATTTGAACCCGTGTAGAGGGATTTGCAGTCCCTTGCCTCGCCTCTCGGCCACTCCACCGAAAGGTCTCGTGGACCCTTCGAGCGGACGACGGGACTCGAACCCGCGACCCTCACCTTGGCAAGGTGATGCGCTACCAACTGCGCTACGTCCGCGTGGACGGCACCCCGGAGGGCTCCGCCAGCCACACGACGATAGCCGACACGCCGAGTGAGCCTCAACGCGGCCCCGAAGCGACAGGATGGGTCCGTGACGCTCGCCGGGCCTGCGGCCGCCGCTCATGTCGGCGGCATGGTGGCGCGTGATCTGGTCGAGGTCAGCGATGACCCGCGGGTCTTGGACACGCAGGGGCGCTGGGCCATCACCATCCCTTACGACGGGGTCCCCGTCTTCGCGCGCTTTGCGCGGTGGTCTCCCGGTCACGCGGAGGAGGTTGCCGGGCCGTGGGTGGGGCCGCGCCAGTGGCGGTCGTCGATGGGCAGGCAGGACTACATGGACGCCGTCGAGCGAGTCCGCGAGCAGATCGCGCGCGGTGGGGTCTATCAGGCGAATGTCTGCAGGGTGCTCTACGGAGACCTGCCTGACTCGGCGCGCGCCGATGTCGGCGGGCTCCATGCCCTGCTCAGCCACGGCAATCCGGCCCCGCACGCCGCGATGATCCGCATCCCCGGAGTGCTGGAGGTGACCAGTGCGTCACCGGAGCTCTTCCTCTCCCGCGACGGCGAGGTGATCGAGACGGGTCCGATCAAGGGCACGGGTCGCACGGCTTCAGACTTACTGCCCAAGGACCGGGCGGAGAACATCATGATCGTCGACCTCATGCGCAACGACCTCTCGCGCGTGTGCCGGACCGGATCGGTCACGGTGCCCGCCCTCTTGGTCGAGGAGCACCACCCGGGTCTGGTGCACCTCGTGAGTCGGGTGCGCGGCGTACTCCACGGGGATGCCACGTGGCCGGCGATCCTGGAGGCCACCTTCCCGCCCGGGTCCATCACGGGGGCGCCCAAGTTGGCCGCCATGGAGTGCATCGCGGAGGTGGAGGCCGCTCCGCGGGGGGTCTACTGCGGTGCCATCGGGTGGGTGGATGCCGATGAGCGCACGGCAAGTCTGGCCGTGGCGATCCGCACCTTCTGGAAAGAGGGAGACCACGTGGCCTTCGGCACCGGAGCGGGTATCACCTGGTCGTCAGACCCGGAGGGGGAGTGGCGGGAGACCGAGTTGAAGGCCGATCGCCTGATCGGGCTTGCCGGTGGCAGATGGGAGGCCGCGGGTGCAGACGTCGACGAAGAGAGGATGGCGCCATGAGGTACTGGGTGTCGCAGGCCGGGGGGCTGGTGGACGCGGAACATGCTCGAGTGTCGGTGCTCGACCACGGCTTCACCGTGGCCGACGGAGTCTTTGAGACGCTCAAGGTCACGGACGGCGTGCCCTTTGCGATCACCCGGCATCTAAATCGACTCGAGCGCAGTGCCGAGGCGATGGGATTGCCCGCCCCGGATCGGGCTCGAGTTCTGCTGGCCGTGCGCGAGACACTCGACGCCAACGCTCCACTGCTGGGGGATTTCGCACGCCTGCGGATCACCTACACCGCGGGCGATGCTCCGCTCGGCAGCGATCGGGGCGAAGCTGGCCCGACCCTCGTTGTTGCCGCGTCGGCGATGAAGCCCTGGCCGGAGTCGGCCGCGGTGATCACCGTGCCGTGGCCGCGCAATGAGCGCAGCCCCCTCGCGGGAGTGAAGTCGACGTCGTACGCCGAGAACGTGCTGGCGCTCGCACGCGCGCATGAGCACGGTGCCGGCGAGGCGCTCGTGCCGGACACGCAGGGCAGGCTCTGCGAGGGGACGGGGAGCAATGTCTTCATCGTCGTGGAGGGACGTCTCATCACGCCCACGCTCGCCACGGGTTGCCTGCCGGGTGTGACCCGCGACCTTGTCCTGGAGTGGGCCGATGCCGTCGAGGAGGACGTTCCCTTCAGCGCGATCGGCGATGCCGACGAGGTCTTCATCACCTCCTCGACGCGTGACGTGCAACCGGTGCATCGGGTAGACGCACGGAGCTTGGCGGCACCGGGGCCGGTCACCGCCGCCGTGCAGGGAGAGTTCGCGCGGCGATCTCGCGCTGACGTCGACCCGTGATCGCGGCTACCGTGGGAGGGTGACCTCCGAGCGAGATCGGGACGAGCCGCCTGACGAGTCACGTCTGCAGCGCATCGAGGACTCGGTCGAGGAGGCGGCAGAAGAGCTCGTCGAGGGCTTCGAAGAGGCCGTCGATCGCGTCCTGCCCCCTCACGTGCGCGCCCGGGCCTGGGCACGACGACGCCGCTCGACGCACGTCATGTGGCAGGCCGGCGTACTCCTCCTGGGATTTGGACTCATCGCCGCGGGCATCGCCATGCTGGTCCTGCCCGGACCCGGTTGGGCGACGATCATCCTGGGCCTCATCGTGCTCGCGTCCGAGTACGCCTGGGCGAACCGACTCCTTGATCCGGTGAAGCGATGGGCACGCCGGGCGGCCGACGCAGCGCTCGACCCGCGGGTGCGCCGACGCAACCTCGTGATCGCTGGCGCGCTCGTGCTCGCGAGCGCTGCACTGGCATGGTGGTACGTCGCGGCCTTCGGCTGGACGCTCCGCCCCGTGCTGGACCTGCTCCCGATCTAGGGAACACGAGCGTGCGGTAGTCTCCTGCCGCACATGTCGGGCGATTAGCTCAGTGGTAGAGCACTCGCTTCACACGCGAGGGGTCACTGGTTCGAACCCAGTATCGCCCACTCGAAAACCCCTTGCAACGCAAGGGGTTTTTGCATTTGCGGAGTCGTCATGCCCCTATCCGTGCCCCTGAGCCAATTCGTGCCCTTCCGCGTGTCCGGCAATTTCGCTCGCTCACGTTTATGCCTCTTGACAACCGAATTTCCATGCCTGACCATCAATGACATCGCCTGACCGATCACGATCGGCGCGAGGCTCACGACCTCGACAGGCACGCTGCGGCGATCCCGACCGAATCGGGGACCGCCCAGGCCGCCGGAACCCCGGCGCCAGGTGAGCACGACGGGAGCGTTCCCCGGCTAACGGCCGAGGACCCCGAACCGGCCGCTAGGCGACCCCGGCTGCCTGGGCCTGGGAATCGCCCCAGCGGCCGCC
>VGBQ01000230.1 GCA_016870425.1 Actinomycetota bacterium
AGGGAGGTGACCATCCGGGCGGCGCGCTCGCGGAGTCGCGCGGGGGGCAGGTCGCCGGCAATGCGGACCAGCTCACGCACGGCGACCTCCGAGAGATCCTCGCCGGATGCATCGAGCGTCCCGGACAGCGCGGAGACGCCCTCGTAGATCTCACGCGCCTGAGCGAGGGTGAGTCGACCGGCGGTGACCGCATCGCCGAGCGTTGGCCAGTCACGCACCAGGGCAGCCCCGGCATTGACCTTGTACGTCGCGGTCCTCGGGGCGATGTGCAGCGCGGCCGCCACCTCGTCGGCGATCCACGACTGCTGCATGCTCGAACTGCCGCGCTCACCGGCTGTGGCCTCTGTCACGGCATCCGCGACAGCGACGAGCGCGTGGGCCTGGGTGACCTGGGCCCAGCCGATCAGGCGCTCGGTCGCCGCGAGATAGCTCACCCGCTCCGCCGGATCAAGCGTCGCGGGATGCACACCTGCGAGTACGCGCGCCAACTCGGGCCCGGGGGAGATGCACTCCCACGGGCACCGTGTCGGTGCGCTCACGTCGTGCCATCCATCGGCCATATCGACAACGTAGCGCGGGGGTCCGACATCGACCCCGGCCGCGAGTTGGGGCTCCGATATCGCCCCCGCAGGTGAGTTGCGGTCCGGTATTGCCCCGCATGCGAGTTGCCCTAGCGCACGGGCCCTGCAGCGCACTGTGACATCGCAACGGATGTCTGCTCACCGACGGTCTGGTCCCACGCCACGGTCACTTCGCCCGCGGAGTCGATGCCCACGCGCGAGTAGGCCGGGCTGGCTCGCCAACCGCGCAGCTTCTGCGCGGGCTGCCAGCGATCCTGAGTCTTGACGGCTGCCATGAGTCCAGCGGTGACACCGCTGGGGGGCTGGGCATCCATCGGGGAGCGCTCCCACGAGACGGCAGCGACCCCCTGCGCGTTGACGGCCACGTGCGCCCGCATCAGGCTCAGCGTGTCGGCTGTCTGATCGAGGCGCTTCGGTGCGCCCAGCGCATCGATGGCGGGTCCGGAGGCCACCTTCACGACGTTCCTTCCCGGCAGACCGGACGTCGGTCCGGTGATCCAGGCCACGGTGAATCGGTCGGTGCCTCCGGTGGCGATGCCGCCGTTCATGCTCAGGTGGTCGCCTCGCGAGAGAGCGACCGGGTCAGTCCACGCGTTGTCGCGCTTGGTGGAGGCCGCAACGACCTGTACGGCGGAGGAGTCACCTCCGTCCTCCTGATCCCAGATGAGGCCGACGCGACCCGATGCAGCGATGTCGATGGACTTGTTGTCCGTGGAGACCTGTGCGGCTGACACTCGCGTGGCATTGGTCCAGTCACGGCCGCCATCGGGACTGACGATGGACCACACCGGATTGGTAGTGGCTCCCACCTCGTCCCAGGCGATAGCAACGGTGCCGGATGAGCCCGCGGCAATCACGGCATCCTCGGACTCGCCATTGCCGAGGCGGAAGAGCTTGCCCTTGGCGCCCTTGGGGCTCAGGGCGCGCCCCACGATGTAGGTGCCGCCCGTGGCGAAGTTCTGCGTCCAGACCGCGATGGCGCGACCCTTGTCGTCGATTGCGACCTGCGGGTAGAGACCGAAGGCCCCGTCCTGTGTCAGGCGAATGCGTGATGTCCAGGTGCCGTCTGCGCCGCGGAGCACGGCGTAGACGCGTCCCTCCTTGCCGACATTGTGCGTGAAGACCGCCGCGACCTGCCCTCGAGAATTCTGGTCGCTCACGATCAACTGTGGTCGCATGGACGGGCTCGGCTGAGTCGAAGCGGCGCCAAGGTCCGACTCCTCGCGGCCATCGGAGGCGGAGGCGCGTACGTCGTCACCGATGTCGTAGAAGGTGATTGCCGGTCGGCCGGGTAGCCCTGAGGACACGTAGGGCCAGGCCGACTGGTCGCCCCCGGACAGGCGAGCGGGTGTGCTCCAGTCGCAGCCGGTCGCGGCCTGCGCGGGCGCCGACCAGAGGCAGGCAGCGACGAGGCCTGTCGACACGAGTCCGGTCGTGAGCAGGGATGCGGGAATGCCCGAGCGGTGTGAGGTCACGGTGGGATCGTAGACACCCTCGAGTCCCTGGGAGGCTTGGGGTATGAACGCGGGACAGCCATGCTGGATCGACATCACCGTGACCCAAGCCGCGGATCGCGAGCGACTGGTGGACTTCCTCTGCGACGTCTTCGACTGGACCTTCGAGGTGACCGGGCCCGACACGGGCTTCTACACGATGCTGCGCCGCGACAGAGCAGACGTCGCGGCCGTGGGTCAGCAGGAGCACGGTGCCGGGCGCTGGGTCACCGACCTGTCGACCGACGACATCGTGGGTACGGCGATCCGCGTGCGGGACGCTGGCGGTGACCTGGTCAGGGAGCCCATGACAGTGATGCGCGCCGGCACGATGGCCTTGGCCAGCGACCCGACCGACGCTGTCTTCGCCCTCGAGCAGCAGGCCGAAGGCGCCGACATCATGATGCGGCGCGACGGACGCGGCTACTTCTCGCTGGGGCGCAATGGCGACGGTCGCCCCGCTGACCTGAGGCCCGTCATCCTCGTCGAGGACCTGACGGTGGTGGAGGAGCGCGTGCGGTCCGCAGGGGGCACGATCTACGCCTCGCGAGTGCCGATCCCCGGCGGCTTCGCGGCGACGTTTGCCGCCCCCGTGGTCGGCGCCCCGCTGATCGCGTCCGTCAACGCGGAAGGGATCACCTGAGCCGCTCGCTCCTCTAGTGTGACCCCATGCCGCCGCTCAACCACCTCACACTCACGGTGACCGACCCTGCACGCAGCGCGGAGTGGTACCAGGCTCTGCTCAGCGAAGCGACCATCATCGAGCGCGAAGGTCCGACGTGGCAGCGCAAGCGCCTGCAGTGGCCCGACGGCTTGGTTCTGGGCTTCACGCGTCACAGGGAAACACCGGAGTCCGACCACTTCGACCATGCGCGCGTTGGCCTTGACCACATCGGCCTCGGCTGCGCGAGCGAGGCTGAGGTGCGCTCCTGGGCGGACCGCATGAGCGCCCTCGGAGTGGAGCATGGCCCGGTCGAGGACGTGCCCTACGGCTGGGCCGTCACCGCGCGGGATCCCGACGGCATCGCCGTCGAGTTCTTCTGCCTCAGGGGCTGATCAGCAACGCGGTCGTTACTGCGCGTCTGACATGATTCACGCACTATGGCACTCACCATCGGCATCGTCGGTCTTCCCAATGTCGGCAAGTCGACGCTCTTCAATGCGCTCACGGAAAATGACGTCCTCGCGGCCAACTACCCCTTCGCCACGATCGAGCCCAACACGGGCGTCGTCGAGGTGCCCGACCCGCGGCTCGCCGTTCTCGCGCAGATCTTCGGGTCCGAGCGCATCCTGCCCGCGACCGTGACGTTCGTGGACATCGCCGGGATCGTCAAGGGCGCGAGCGAGGGCGCTGGGCTCGGCAATCAGTTCCTCTCGCACATCCGCGAGTCCGACGCGCTCTGCCAGGTGCTGCGCGCCTTCTCCGATCCTGACGTCGTCCACGTCGAAGGTCGCGTCGATCCGGCGGAAGACCTC
>VGBQ01000231.1 GCA_016870425.1 Actinomycetota bacterium
CGAGTCGGGGCCCGCCACCGCCGTCGCCGCGATCATCCAAGGCGGTGTCCCGAGCACGGGCCTGTCGGTCAACGACGAGCGTCGTGAGGTGCTCGACCGCCATCTCGCGCAGACGCTGCGCCTTGCCGAGGACGTCGAGGCGGGGACCGTGCCACAACCCGATGTCGTCATCTGGCCGGAGAATGCCGTCGATATTGACCCCAACTCCGACCGGTCCGTCGCCGACGCGCTCACGGCCGCTGCGCGCGCGGTCAATGCACCGCTGGTCATCGGCGCGATCATCGACGCGCCGGGAGACCCCAGTCGCATCGCCAATGTCGGCATCGTGTGGGATCCCGAGTCCGGCCCGGGTGAGATGTACGTCAAGCGTCACCCGGTGCCCTTCGGTGAGTACATCCCCTTTCGCTCGCTCGTCGCCCCGCTCGTCGGGCGACTGGATCGCGTCCCGCGCGACATGGCACCCGGTCAAGAGGCGGGTGTGCTTCAGGCCGGCAACGTGCGCCTAGGCGACGTCATCTGCTTCGAGGTCGCGTACGACGATGTGGTCCACGATGCCGTCACCGCCGGCGGTCGGGTGATCGTCGTACAGACAAACAACGCTACCTTCGCCGGGCTTGGCCAACCGGAGCAGCAGGTTGCCATGTCACGCCTGCGCGCGGTCGAGCACGGTCGGGCGGTGCTGGTTGCAGCCACGAGCGGCATCAGTGCCGTCATCGGCGCTGACGGGTCAGTCGTCGCCGAGATCGGCGAATCTGACGTTGGCTACCTGATCCAGACGGTGCCCTTGCGCGACACGCTCACGATGGCTGATCGGGTCGGTGCTGTCCCCGAATGGATCCTGGCCGCCCTAGGGCTCCTCGCGATCGGGTGGGCGGCACTTCGCCACCGGGGTGTTCGGTCGTCGATCACGGACTCGGCATAGGCTCGTCAAGTGTCCGGAGGCGTCCTCGTCATCATCCCGACGTACAACGAGTCGGAAAGCCTGCCCGGCGTGGTCGAGCGCGTGCGCGCGGCCGTGCCCGACGCCGATGTCCTCATCGCCGACGACAACTCGCCCGATGGGACCGGCCGTCTTGCCGATGCCATGGCTTCCGCGGATGACCATGTCCACGTGCTGCACCGTGCCGGCAAGGAAGGCCTCGGCAAGGCGTACCTCGCCGGCTTCGCCTGGGGGCTGGAGCGCGGCTACGACGTCCTCGTGGAGATGGATGCCGACGGCTCGCATCGCCCGGAGGAGCTCCCGCGGCTCCTCGCCCAGATCCCCCACTCCGACATCGTGCTGGGATCGCGGTGGGTCCCCGGTGGATCGGTGGTCAACTGGCCGGTGTCCCGGCGCGTGCTCTCGCAGGGGGGCAGCCTCTACACCCGCTTGGCTCTCGGGATTCCGACGCGCGATGCCACGGGGGGCTATCGCGCCTACCGTGCCAGCGCACTGCGTGAGATGGACCTCGCGTCCGTGACCTCCAATGGCTACTGCTTCCAGATCGACCTGCTGTGGCGTGGCCTGCAGCGCGGCCTCATCGTGCGTGAGGTGCCCATCACCTTCGTTGAGCGCGAAGCGGGCACGTCGAAGATGAGCGGGCGCATCGTCCGTGAGGCGCTGGTCAACGTCGCGCGCTGGGGAGCGTCCCGTCGCTGGGCACAGGTGAGCGGGCGCGCGTGAGTGGGCGGATCCGGTGGGGATGCCTCCTGGTGATCGCCTACCCGATCGTGGAATTCGTCATCGCCGTACTCATCGCCCAGGTTATTGGCTGGTGGTGGCTGCTCGTCATCGTCGTGATCAGCGTCGTGCTGGGCCTCGGACTCGTGCGCTATGCCCTCGGCGCGACCGGGCGCTCACTGGGACTGGCGATCACTGCCCTGCAGTCCCCGGGGCAATCTGCGCTGGCCATCGATGGCCCCACCCGCGCGTCTGCGGCGCCGCCGGCCCAGACCTTGCTCATCGTGCCGGCAGGGCTCCTCATCGCGGTGCCGGGGCTTCTCACCACCGCGGTCGGTCTGATCCTGTGGCTGCCCCCGGTGCGGGAGCGGATCGCTGCACGCATCGAACGGACGGCCCGAAGGCTCGGTCCGCCCGATCCGGGCCCCTGATCGAGTCGAAGCCGGATGTGATCAGGCGCTCTTGCGCTTCTGATGTGCGTGCAGCAGTGCCAGCCGCTCGTCGAGCAACTCCTCAAGGTCGCGGATAGTGCGACGCTCCATCAGCATGTCCCAGTGCGTGCGCGCGGGACGACCGGGCGTCTCGTCGGGTCGCGTGGCAGAGCGCTGCAAGGCCTCGGCCCCGCAGCGGCACTGCCACAGCACCGGGATCTCCTCGGCCTCGGTCGAGAAGGGCACCGTCGTCACGTGACCGCGAGGGCAGTCGAAGGTCACCGCAATACGCTCGGCAGGCACGACGTGATCGTCGTTCTCGTAGCTCGTCGCACCCAGTCGGGTGCCGCGCAGGCTGCCCTCGGACATGATGCCTCCCGTGATCGTCGGAGCGGTCGCTCTCCTCGTCCTCAACGCGGTAGACGCCGGGGGAGTTCCCATGGTTCCTGGGAACTCCATCAGGAGACGGTGACCGCGGGATGACCGAACCGCCTAGCGTCCGTTATGCGGACGCCGTCAGCGAGACGACATCGCGATGCCTCGACGCGCCAGGACCTCGCGCAGCACGCTGGGGGAGTCGGTCATGATCCCGTCCACCCCGAGGTCGAGCAGGCGTTCCATGTCCGCCGGGTCATCCACGGTCCACACGTCCACCGCGAGACCGTGACCGTGCGCGCGTTCGACGAATCGGGGCTCGGCGAAGGTGACGCCCAGCGCTCTCTGGGGCACCTGCACGCGCTGTACGCGGGGGAGTGCAGACCCTCGAGGGAGGGTCCGCAGCGCCAGCACCTCCCAGGGGTGTGCTGATGACTCGACACCCGCGGGGAGCACCCGCCGTGCTCGGGCTAGGCGGCGGGCGGAGAACGACGTGACACACACCCGGGCGCCCGCGCCGCTGCGCCGAATCGCCTCGGCGAGCGCTGGGACCGAGCCGTCTTCCTTGACGTCGACATTGACGTGCGCGTCCGGACACTCTTCGAGGAGTTCCTCGAGGCGCAGGGGAGACGAGCCGTCGGAGAGGCGGACTCCTCGCACGTGCTGCCAGGTGTGGTCCCGGACATGTCCGTGCCCATCCGTGGTGCGATCGAGGTCGGAGTCGTGGTGGAGCACCGCGACGCCGTCGCGTGTCGGTCGGATGTCAGTCTCCAGGTGGGTGAACCCCAGCGTCGAGGCGTGACGAAAGGCCATCAGGGAGTTCTCGGGGGCCTCCCGTGCCCCACCGCGATGGGCATAGGCGCGGAAGCCCTCGCGCGCACCACCGGACTGCATGCGGTCATTGTGTCCCGGGCCCGGGGGAGTCGCGCACCCGCGCGGATATCATCGGGGGGGAGCACGGCATCCTGCCGACGCGAAACGAGGCATCATGACCATCGACACGAGCATCGCCAACGTCGTCACCTGGCCGGCGCATGACCCCAGCACCTGGCGCACCCTTCCCGAGTCCTACGCCCCCC
>VGBQ01000232.1 GCA_016870425.1 Actinomycetota bacterium
AAGGCCAAGAAGGGGCGCAGCGGCAATCCGGCCAAGCGGGCAGCCGAGGAGCGCGATGCCGCGGTGCGCGCGGCGGAGGCACCGGCCACCCAGGCCCCACCGGCCGCGGCGGACTTCGAGCTGCCCGACGACGTCAAGAAACTGCTCGGGGGCTAGCAGCTCACGCGAATGGTATCGTCATACCATGCTGGCAACCATTGACGGGGGAGGTCGCGTCGTCGTTCCCAAGGATGTGCGTGAGCGACTCGGCCTGCGACCGGGTGCCCAGGTGGAACTCACCGAGATCGACGGCGCCCTGGAGATCACTCCGGTCGTCACCCCCATGACCGTCGCCGAACGCGACGGATACGTGGTGTTGGAGGCGCCGATGCCGATGCCGACGCTGACGGCCGAGCAGGTGCGCGCAGTGCAGGAGGCCACGCGGCGGTGATCGCCGTGGATACCAGTGTGGTGATCGCTGCCCTGTCACCATGGCACGAGCGACACGGTGACGCAGCGCAAGCCTGCCAAGGCGATGCTGCGATCCCGGCGCACGCCCTGCTGGAGGCCTATTCCACACTGACGCGCATGCCGGAGCCGCTGCGCATCTCAGGTGCTGTCGCTGCGGAGGCCCTGAGTGGAGCGTGGGGTGGCCGGACCCTTGCCGTGCCTGAGGACCTGTCAGCGGACCTGCCGGTCCTGCTGTCCCGGGCCTCGGTCGTGGGAGGGGCGTCGTACGACGGGCTGGTGGCCCTCACGGCGCAAGCGCACGCACGCCTGATCGTCTCACTGGATCGGCGAGCTGAGCGCACCTACCGGCTCCTCGGCGTCGACTACCGGATGCTCGCCTAAGAGGTGCGTCGTCGTGGCTCACAGGGGCTGATTCGCCCGAGCCAGCCCCCCTCTGGCAGACTTCTCCCTGCTGTACGCGGCCCAGGGTCCCTCTCAACCCGGGGCGGCGTACCCGCCGGGACCGGTGGCGACGCACCCCACGCGACGCCCAGGGCCCACCCTGACCACCTCCGGGTGGCCCAATCGAATGGAGCAGTGCCGGCCGTGGCCGTCAAGATCAAGTTGAAGCGCGTGGGCAAGATCCACGCCCCGCAGTACCGCGTCATCGTCGCGGACTCGCGCACCAAGCGCGACGGCCGTGCCATCGAGGAGATCGGCGTCTACCAGCCGATGCAGGACCCCAGCCTCATCGAGATCGACTCCGACCGGGCGCAGCACTGGCTCGCGGTCGGCGCCCAGCCCACTGAGGCTGTGCTCGTGCTGCTGAAGATCACCGGTGACTGGCAGAAGTTCAAGGGACTGCCGGGCCAGGAAGGCACGCTCAGGGTTGCCGCTGCCAAGGAGTCGAAGGTCGTGGCGTACGAGTCTGCCGTCAAGCAGGCCGCTGACGAGCCCAAGACCCCGACGCCGCGCAAGGTGGCGGAGAAGGTGGCTGATGCCGCCGTCGCCGAAGCTGTCGCTGTGGCCGCGGCGGACAATGCCGTGCTGGCCGAGGCCGAGGCCATTGTCGAGATCGCCGAGGCAAATGCCGGCGAGGTGAGCGTCGCGGAGGCTGAGGCTGCCATCGAGGTTGCCGCCGAGGCGGATGCCGTCGCCGACGCTGCCGCGGTGGTTGCTGACGAGGCCGTCGCCGAGGCCACCTCGGCCGTCGCCGAGTCAACCGAGGCCTGACGTGCTTGAGGACGCCCTGGGGCACCTCGTGCGAGGGATTGTCGACCACCCCGACGACGTGGCCGTGCGCACGCGCACGGGCCGGCGCGGTCCGTCGCTCGAGGTGCGCGTGCACCCCGAGGACATGGGTCGCGTGATCGGTCGCTCTGGCCGGACCGCCACCGCATTGCGCACGGTTGTCTCCGCGATCTCGCGGGACGGAAGTGTGCGCATCGACTTCCTCGACGTCGACGAACGCTGACTGAGTCATGCGCGTCGTGGTCGCTCGCGTGGGCCGCGCACTCGGGGTCAAGGGCGACGTCCTCGTCGATGTGCTGACGGACGAGCCTGAGCGCCGACTCGCGCCCGGGATCGATGTCTTCGTCATGGGTGGCGAGCGCACCCTGCGCATCGAGTCCGAGCGTCCGCACGGCGGCCGACTGTGCCTGCACTTCGTCGGGGTCGACGATCGCGGTGCCGCCGAGGCGCTCACGGGTCTCCTGCTCGAAGCTGAGCGTGGTGACGATGAGCGTCCGGAGGATCCCGACGAGTTCTACGACGACGCGCTCGTCGGACTGGAGGTCGTCACGGAGTCGGGGGAGCTCGTCGGCGCGGTGGCCGAGGTTCTCCATCTGCCGGCGCAGGATGTCCTCGCCGTGCGCGCCGCCCCCGACACCCCAGAGATCCTCGTGCCGTTCGTCGCGGACATCGTGCCCACGGTCGATCTCGATGCCGGACGCATCGTGATCCGTCCTCCGGAGGGCCTTCTGCAGATCGGGGAGTCCCCGTGAGGATCGACGTCATCACGATCTTCCCTGACTACCTCGCACCACTGGAACTGTCGCTGGTCGGCAAGGCGCGCGAGCAGGGCCTGCTCGACATCCGCGTGCACGATCTCCGCGACCACACGCACGATCGTCACCGCACCGTCGACGACGAGCCCTACGGCGGTGGCCCCGGCATGGTCATGCGCCCGGAGCCCTGGGGCGAGGCGCTCGATGCGGTCCTGCCGCAGCACGAGCGACCGCTCCTGGTGATTCCCACTCCCTCCGGCACGCCCCTCACCCAGGCGCTCGCCATCGAGTGGTCCCGCCGGCCGGGCATGGTCATCGCCTGCGGGCGCTACGAGGGCATCGACGCGCGCGTCGCCGAGGAGTACGCCGACCGTGTCGAGGTGGTGCCGGTCTCCCTAGGCGACTACGTGCTCGCCGGTGGCGAGGTGGCCGCGCTCGCGATCATCGAAGCGGTCGTGAGACTGTTGCCCGGCGTTGTCGGCAACGAGCAGAGCATCACCGACGATTCCTTCGCTCCCGGACCCATGGAGGGCCTCCTCGAGGGTCCCGTCTACACCCGGCCGCCGCAGTGGCGCGGTCGCGTCGTCCCCGACGTGCTCCTTTCTGGCGATCACGCCCGCATCGACGCCTGGCGGCGCGAGCAGGCGGAGCGGCGTACGCGCGACGTGCGACCGGACCTACTGGAAGGGCAGGCGGCTGCCTTCGAGCGACCGTAGGCCCGTCCGGCAAGCGAACACCCGGGGCCGCCGTCTGGGAGGGCTGTGGCAGACTAGGCGGGCCGTTCCCGCCGATAGCGGGGCCCGCCCGCCACAGGGGGAGGGCCACTAGGGAGCGGTCCTCCGACCCGACGTGGGTGCGGAGCCGCGCCACCTTCGGGTGGCTCGACCGCGGGCGACCTGTGGCGCCGGCAGGAAGTGGCACCGACATGCAGACTCTCGACGATCTCGACTCCGCATCGCTGCGCAGCGACATCCCCGATTTCCGCCCCGGAGACACCGTCAAGGTGCACGTGAAGGTGGTCGAGGGCAACAAGACGCGCGTCCAGGTCTTCCAGGGTGTCGTCATCGGGCGCGCCGGCGATGGTGTCCGCGAGACG
>VGBQ01000233.1 GCA_016870425.1 Actinomycetota bacterium
GAAGTCAGGCGCCTGGGCCGAGCGCGGCCTGCTCGCCCTGTGCGGCATCGGGGTCGAGCCGGGCCTAGCCGATGTCTTCGCGCGCTATGCCGCGGATCACCTCTTCGACCGGATCGAGGAGGTAGGAATCCGTGACGGCGCCAATCTCCTCGTTGCCGGCTACGACTTCGCCCCGAGCTTCTCCATCTGGACCACGATCGAGGAGTGCCTCAACCCTCCCGTCATCTGGGAGCGCGATCGCGGCTGGTTCACCACAGAGCCGTTCTCCGAGCCGGAGGTCTTCGACTTCCCCGAGGGGATCGGCCCGGTCGAATGCGTCAACGTGGAGCACGAAGAGGTGCTCCTCGTGCCGCGCTGGATCGACTGTGAGCGCGTGACCTTCAAGTATGGGCTCGGTGACGAGTTCATCGAGGTGCTCAAGACCCTGCACAAACTCGGCCTGGACCGCACCGACCCGGTCGATGTGCGTGGAGGCCGGGTGAGTCCGCGCGATGTCGTAGCCGCGTGCCTGCCCGATCCGGCGACGCTCGGAGACAAGATGTCGGGCAAGACATGCGCGGGCACATGGGTGACAGGCATGGGCAAGCCCGACAGGCGCGGCTCCTCCGTGGCGCAGGGCTCAGCCGGTGAGCGGCGCGAGGTGTACCTCTACCACGTGGCGGACAACGAGTGGACGATGCGCGAATACGGCACCCAGGCGGTCACCTGGCAGACGGCCATGAACCCCGTCATCGCGCTGGAGCTGCTCGCCTCCGGCACCTGGTCTGGCGCGGGCGTGCTCGGCCCCGAGGCGTTCGACGCGGTGCCCTATCTCGATCTCATGACCGAGGGCTATGGCCAGTCCTGGCACGTGCGCGAGCAGGGCGAACGTCGTTGAGTGGCGACTTATGCGGCCGACACGCCGAGGCGTGGCCGCATAAGTCGCCACTCAACGAAGCTAGGCGTGGATCGTTCGCGCACCGAGCACAGCCGGCGCACCAGCAACCGCGTCTATCCTCCTGCCGGCCGGGACTCCGGCGTCATGTGTCCGGACCTGTCGGCGGCTGCCTTCACGTCCCGCGTCCGTTTCGACGGATCGTACGGGCGCCGATCAACAGTGCAATTACCAGCAAAACAGCGACGATGGCCCCGCGATGCCGGCGTGCAGCGAGACCAGTTTCTTGGGCAACCTCGGCCGCGATGACCCTGGCAGGACCCGACTCCACGCGCCAGTCCCGGAACGCACTCCCGGGGGATGAGTTGGAGGGAGACCCCACCGCGCCCACCAGTCCCCGGGGGCCCCAGAGTTCCAGGCGAACGCCGTGCTCGGCCAGCTGCCTGCCCCAGCCCGGCGCCGAAGCCCTGACCACCCGCGGCAGACTGCTGGCGCCGACCCGTCGCATCAGAGCAAGCGGCCGATCCGCCACCACCTGCACGATGTCACCCTGGGAGGTGACCCGTGCCGGAAGGCCGTCGATCTCGACGGTGAGGTCCGCGACGATGTCGACCCTGGCCAGGACCGAAGTGACTCGGTTCACCCCGCGGTGTGGGTGTCGCTGGTCGTGATGCGCAGCGTTCCGTTGAACTTCCACGTGGCGCGCGGGGCGTTGGGACCTAGGTCGCGCGGGACCTCGACCTCCATACCCACGAACTCGTAATTGATGGCCGCGCCCTTACCGGTCAGGTACGCCCACATCTCCTTGCCAAAATCCGACCACGTCTCTGGCCGCACGGTGCTGTCGGTCATGTCAGCCTCTCTCAGGTTGGGGGTTGCTGTGACAACAGTATGGCGAGTACCGCGCAGGTCGGCATACCGAGAGTGTGGATAGCGCGTTCGGCCCGCGCTTGAAGGGCACCGGCAAGCGGCCCGGCTCTTCGGCCGCCCCGTGCAGGAGGTGGTCGGTCCTCTTGCGTACCGGTGAAGTCGCCACTCAATGAACTACGCGTCGAACGCGGCTGCCACGATGTCGAGGCCCTCGCGCAGGAGCGCATCGGGGATGGTGAGCGGGGGCAGGAAGCGCAGGACGTTGCCGTAGGTGCCGCAGGTGAGGGTGACGACCCCCTGCGCGTGCGCGGCCTTGGACACGCGCGCGGTGAGTTCGGGGTCGGGCTCCATCGTGCCGGGCTTCACGAGCTCGATCGCGATCATGGCACCGCGTCCGCGGATGTCGCCGACCTCGGGATGGGCGGCCTGCAGTGCCTCGAGTCGCTCGCGCATGATCGCCTCGATCGCGAGGGCCCGGTCATTGAGCCCCTCCTCCTCCATGGCCTCGATGGAGCCCAGGGCAGCGGCGCACGCGATCGGATTGCCGCCGTAGGTGCCGCCGAGGCCGCCCACGTGCACGGCGTCCATGATGTCCGCGCGGCCGGTCACGCCCGCGAGCGGCAGGCCACCGGCGATGCCCTTGGCGGTCGTGATGAGGTCGGGGATCACGCCCTCGTGCTCGCTGGCGAACCACTGGCCGGTGCGGCAGAAGCCCGACTGGATCTCATCGGCAACGAAGACGATACCGTGCTGCTCGGCGTACGCCTTGAGGGCGGGCAGGAAGCCGGGCGCCGGCACGATGAAGCCGCCCTCGCCCTGAATGGGCTCGATGACGATGGCCGCGATATTGGCGCCGCCGATCTCCTTCTCCATCTTCGACGTCGCCCATGAGGCCACCTCGGCACCTGAGTGGGGGCCGTCGCGGAAGGGGTAGGACATGGGCATGCGGTAGACCTCGGGGGCGAAGGGCCCGAAGGACTGCTTGTAGGGCATGTTCTTGGCCGTCAGCGCCATCGTCAGGTTGGTGCGGCCGTGGTAGCCGTGGTCGAAGACGACGACGGCCTGTCGCTTGGTGTAGGCGCGGGCGATCTTGACGGCGTTCTCCACCGCCTCGGCACCGGAGTTGAAGAGCGCGGACTTCTTGGCATGGTCACCGGGAGTGAGGCGATTGAGCGCCTCGCACACCTCGACGTAGCCGGAGTACGGCGTGACCATGAAGCAGGTGTGCGTGAAGTCGGCGACCTGGCGCTGCACGCGTTCGACGACCCGGGGGTGGGCGTTGCCGACGGTGGTCACGGCGATGCCGGAGCCGAGGTCGATCAAGGAGTTGCCGTCGACGTCGACGATCACGCCCCCGCCGGCACGCTCCACGAATACGGGCATGGTGCCGCCGACGCCTGCCGATACGGCACTGCCGCGCCGCTCCATGAGGGCTCGCGAGCGGGGCCCGGGGAGCTCGGTGACGAGGCGCCGCTCCTGGGGGAGATCGGTTACGACAGAAGGCAGGGTGTCGGTCATAGGCACGAGCGTAGGACAATCGGGCCGTGGCCGAGAGACGAGACGTCATCATCCTCGGCAGCACGGGCTCGATCGGGCGCCAGGCCCTCGACATCATCGAGCGCAATCCCGAGCGGTTCCGGGTCGTGGGTCTCTCGGCCGGAGGGGGTCAGCCTGACCTCCTGGGGGAGCAGGCGCGCCGCCATGGTGTCACCGACGTGGCCGTGGGGGAGCGGGAGTCGGCGGAG
>VGBQ01000234.1 GCA_016870425.1 Actinomycetota bacterium
CAGCGCTCAGACCTGATCCGAGGGGCGCCCAGGATGCCGTGGGACCGAGGGCGGCGATGAAGGCCCCGGGACTGGGATTGAACGGGCCGCCGACGAAGAGCGTGTCGTCGCCAGACGTCATGGTGGCCGACCCTCGAAGCGCTAGGGCATCCACGCGGTTGTAGCTGTAGGGGCCGGCCACGGCGGTCCACGTGTCGTCCCGCAGCGAATAGAGCGCGCCGGTCACGGGAGCCGTGAAGGTGCCACCCGCGTAGACGCGGCCATCTGACCTGGCCGCAAGAGTCAAGACCTCGGCCGCCGTGGCACCTACTCCGAAGGCCGACCAGGTGTCATCGCGGGTGGACCAGGCTGCGACGCGCGATGCGGTGGACTTGCCGCCGGCGGCGGTGAAGATGCCCGCGGCGATGACGGTGTCGTCCGTGATGGCAAGCGCGCGGACCGTGCCGTTGGTGCCCCCACCGACGGATCGCCACGTGTCGTCCACGCTGGACCAGGCGGCCACATATGCGGTGCCTGGCTTGCCGCCTGCGCTGGTGAATTCACCGCCCGCGTAGAGAGTGCTGCCGCGCTTGACGAGCGCGAAGACCTTGTGATCCGGCAGGCCTCCCGCGAGATCAGACCACGACCCGAGCACCGTCGATGCTGGGGCTCCCTGGGCCGACCCTGCGGTGGCACCGACGCCGAGGAGCAGGGACGACGAGGCGATGAGCGCGAAGGCAACGCGGCGCATGCTTCGACGCTAGGAATCGCCGGAATCCTGCAGGACAACCCTCACATATGTGAGGAACCGGGGATCCGGACGGCCACGCTCACCCCTCGGGCCCGGGACTGGCGGGCCCACGTCGCTCCCAGCACGCGACACCAGGTGTCGATGAGGGTGGTGCCGAATCCTGGGGTGCCACCAGGCTCCAGGCCCGAGCCGTCATCGACCACCGTGACGGCAAGTCCTGCCAGGTCCTCGCTGATCGCCACGTCACAGTGCTGGGCCCCACCATGCATGGCCGCATTGAGCAGGCACTGCTCGATGATGCGGTAGACGCCCAGCCGCAGGGGTATCGGCACGTTGGCGCGTACGTCGAAACGGACGATCATCGCTGGGGCGTAGGTCCGGCCCAGCTCCTCCAGGGACGTGAGCAGGTCCACCTCGCGGAGGTTGGGGCTCAGTGCATGCACGGCGTGCCGAACGTCGAGCGTGCGCAACTCCTCGAGCTGGTCGAGCACGTCAGCGATTTCGCGCGCGTCGGGTGGGTCGGCCCTCAGACCTCGGCGCAGGCGCAGGCACGCGGCGATCAGACCTGCCTGCACGCGGTCGTGCAGCACCAGCGCCACTTGGCGGCGTACCTCCTCGTCAGCGGCGAGGAGCGCCTCGGCCTGATGCTGCAGGGCCTCGACCGCTTCATCTGCCCGGTCGACCTGCGCCTGCAGTCGCCGCTGCGAGGCGCCGAGCAGGGCCAGGAAGATGAGCACGAAGGGGATCGAGCGCGCCCATGTGGCGACGAAGTTGGCCAGTGCGCTGAAGTTCGGGAAGGTCAGCATCGTGTCGGTGATCAGACGCACGACGTTGCCTGCAAGTGCGGCGAGGGTGACAGCCAGCAGGTAGCCGGGCAGCCGCATCACGGCCACGGCCGCGAACCGACGCGCGAGCCAGAGCACGGCGCCACCGCATGCACCCACGGCCAATGCCGCGCCAATATTCCTCGGCGCGGTCGCCAGCGTGAGTGAGTAGGACGTGGTGGCCAAGGCAAAGACAGCGCTGAGTACGCCTACCGCCAGGGGCCGCAGTGGCCAGGGGCCGATCCACTGCCACCATTTCATGCGGGGATCCTCGCTGATCAGAGTCCGTCCTCGGCATCATCCTGGCGGGTCAGCTCCAGGTAGGTGAAGACCGCGCGCAGCCGCAGATCATCCTCCGGCTGTACGTCGGGCACGAGCACGCGATACGCCGCCGAGAGGTCCTGGCGGACCGCGTCGTGGGAGATCGCCAGGCGGCGTGCGATCTCCTGGGGGTTGATGCCCGCGGCTGTCATGCCCATGACCGCGCGTTGGCGCATGGTCATGCGCTCCAGTGGCGATCGATCCTCGCGCGACGGCGACGAGGGCACCGAGGTGAAGCCTTTGGCGGTCTCGCGCAGGACGCGCACGACATCCTCGATAAACATGTCTCCGGACTTCGGCAGCGTCGACCAGCCGATGAGCGCCGCGGGGGGCACGCTGCGTGCGACGGTGTCGAGGGCGTACTGCGAGTGAATGACGATGCCGATGTTGTCGTTGGACTTGCGCATCGCCAGCCCCAGATCGATGCCGTTCATCTGGCCGCTGCCCAGCGCGAGGTCGATGAGCGCCACGTCGGCAAGACGAATCGCCTCTGGGTCGAGTGCCTCGTGCGCCAGCCCGGTGGCCAGGATGAGCTCGATTTCATCGGAATCCTGGAGCAGGGAGGTCATGATCCCCCGCAGCGCGGGATCGTTCTCCACGTAGATCACCCGCGTGGCGCGCATGCCGCAGTGTCGCAGCGCGTGCTCTTCAGCGGCCAATCTCCCTCACATATGTGAACGCCGTCCCCATCTGTGACAGGCTTCGGGCCCATGATCCGCGACGTCATCCCCCTCTCGGACGGCGAGCGCCTGAGCGTGACGCTCTTCATCCCCGACTCCACGCCCGCACCCTGCATCCTCGAGTCGCTGCCCTATCGCAAGGACGACATGACCTCGGGCTGGCGGCCCGAATACCAGCGCTTCTGCGATGAGTTCGGCTTCGCTGTCGCGCGGATCGACGTGCGCGGCACCGGCAGCAGCAGCGGACGCGCGACCGACGAATATCCCGAGGCCGAGCAGCGCGATCTCACCGAGGCCATCGCCTGGCTCGCCGCACAGCCGTGGTGCAGTGGCAGCGTCGGGATGTTCGGGACGTCGTACGGCGGATTCAATTCCTTCCAGCTTGCGTGCGAGCGGCCCGCGCACCTGGGCGCGATCATCCCGATCTACGCGACAGATGATCGCTACACCGACGACGTGCACTACATGGGCGGTGCGCTC
Source organism: Actinomycetota bacterium (assembly GCA_016870425.1). Classification (GTDB taxonomy): domain Bacteria; phylum Actinomycetota; class Actinomycetes; order S36-B12; family S36-B12; genus Mxb001. Next base: position 3,036 of record VGBQ01000234.1, read on the forward strand.
AAGTGGATCGACCAGGTCGACTACTGCGCCTACATGACGCCGATGAACGCCTTGCCTCCGGTCCCCGCCCTATGGGGCACTGACTGGCGCGATGAGTGGATGCGGCGCATCGACGAGCATGAGCCCTGGCAGCTCACCTGGATGGCCCACCCGCATGACGACGACTACTGGCGCCACGGCTCCGTGCGCCCGGACTACTCCCGCATCGACACGCCGGCGATGATCATCGCGGGCTGGGCCGATGGCTACCGCAACACCACCTTCCGCACGATTGAGCAGCTCAGCGCTCCCACGCGCCTGCTCGCGGGGCCCTGGTCGCACGCGGCCCCCACCTCCAGTGCTCCCGGACCGCGCATCGATCACGTGCCGCAGATGGCGGCGTTCTTCGCCGAGCATCTGGGGACCCCGCCCGGTGGACCCGCATCGCTGCCCGAGTGGTCGATGCCGCACG
>VGBQ01000235.1 GCA_016870425.1 Actinomycetota bacterium
TGGCGGCGATGCGCTCGGGCACGACCTTGCCGGTGGCGATGTAGTCGGTCATGAAGAGTGGCTCGGCACCGCACACGACGATGTCGTCGATCACCATGGCGACGAGGTCCAAGCCGATGGTGTCGTGGATGTCCATGGCCTGCGCGACCGCGACCTTGGTGCCGACGCCGTCGGTGGACGTGGCCAGCAGGGGACGCGCGTAGCCCTTGAGCGCACTCGCGTCGAAGAGCCCGGCAAATCCGCCGAAGCCGCCGACCACTTCGGGGCGCGTGGCGCGGGCGATGGCATCGCGCATGAGAGCGACCGCTCGCTCACCGGCCTCGACGTCGACGCCCGCGTCGGAGTAGCTGACCATCAGGGGTGCTGCAGCGCGTCGATGTGCGTGGTCGAGGACACCCGCTTCTCGAGTCCCTCGAGCAGATGCTTGCCCATCACCTCGGGTTCGGGGATCGGCACCGGATAGACGCCGTCGAAGCAGGCGCGGCAGAAGTCCTGCTTGGGCAGCGTGGTCGCCTTGACGAGAGCGTCGAGGGAGACATAGCCGAGGGAGTCGGCGCCGATGGAGCGGCAGATCTCCTCGACGGACAGGCCGTTGGCGATGAGCTCGGCGCGCGAGGCGAAGTCGATGCCGTAGAAGCACGGCCACTTCACCGGGGGCGAGGAGATGCGCACGTGCACCTCACGCGCACCGGCCTCGCGCAGCATGCGCACGAGCGCGCGCTGGGTGTTGCCGCGCACGATCGAGTCGTCGACGACGACCAGGCGCTGATCGCTGATGACCTCGCGCAGCGGATTGAGCTTCAGGCGAATCCCGAGTTGACGGATCGTCTGCGAGGGCTGGATGAAGGTGCGGCCGACGTAGGCGTTCTTCACCAGTCCCTCAGCAAAGGGAATCCCCGACTCTTGCGCGTAGCCGATCGCGGCGTAGCGGCCCGACTCCGGCACGGGGATGACCAGATCAGCCTCGACCGGGTGCTCGCGCGCGAGGCGCTTGCCGATGTCGACGCGCGTGGCCTGCACGCTGCGGTCAGAGATGGTGGTGTCCGGACGCGCGAGATAGACGAACTCGAAGAGGCAGCCCTTGGGCTCGGGCTTGGCGAAGCAGTGTGCGCGCAGGCCGTGCTCGTCGATGGCGATGAGCTCACCCGGCTCGATCTCGCGGACGTACGCCGCGCCGACGATGTCGAGGGCCGCGGTCTCGCTGGCGACGACCCATCCGCGCTCGAGGCGGCCGAGCACGAGCGGGCGGATGCCCTGCGGATCGCGTGCGGCGTAGAGGGTCGTGTCGTCCATGAAGACCAGGGAGTAGGCGCCCTGGAGTTGGGGGAGCTCCTTCATCGCGGCCACCTCGAGCGAGACATCCGGATGAGCGGCGATGAGCGCCGTGACCAGGTCCGTGTCGGAGGTGGCGCGCGTGGGCTTAGGCGTGCCTAGCGGGAGCTCGCCGCGGTCTGTCTCGAGTGCGGCGACGCGCTCGGCGAGCTCGGGCGTGTTGGTGAGGTTGCCGTTGTGCGCGATCGCGAGATGACCCGTCGCGGTCGCGCGGAAGGTCGGCTGGGCGTTGTCCCAGCAGCTCGACCCGGTGGTGGAGTAGCGCGTGTGGCCGATCGCGAGGTGGCCCTGCAGCGACTCCAGGCTCGCCTCGGTGAAGACCTGCGACACCAGGCCCATGTCCTTGTAGACGACGATATGGCGGCCGTCGCTGACGGCGATACCCGCCGACTCCTGGCCGCGGTGCTGCAGCGCATAGAGGCCGAAGTAGGTGAGCTTGGCGACGTCCTCGCCGGGCGCCCAGACCCCGAAGACCCCGCAGGCGTCCTGGGGCGCTCGGTCATCACCGAGGAATTCGTGCGTGAGCCTGCCGTCGCCGCGCGCCACACGGGGAGTCTATGCCGAGCCTGGAATGTCCGAATCCAGGACACGGCGTATCCGGCAGGAGCATGAGTTTCCCGAAGGCCTGCGTCGGAAATCCCTGGGAAGAGGCATCTGGCATGGCAACGAGGGGAACCCCCTCGCGAGGCTGGAAGTCCACTCCGGTGGGCCCGCCCGGGCCCACTGACACGACAGGGGAATCTCGTGAAGACCGCAATGATCGCATCGTTCAGCATGATCGCGGCGACGCTCACCGCTGTCGGGATCGGCGCGAGCCCGGCTCAGGCCCACGGCACAATGTCGAACCCCTCATCACGCATCTGGGAGTGCTTCTACGGCGATCGCAACTCGCCGCGGTGCGCTGAAGCATGGCGCACCAGCCCGCAGGCGCTCTACGACTGGAATGAGATCAACCAGGGCGCGGCCGCCGGCCAGCACCGCCAGATCATCCCCGACGGTCAACTCTGCTCCGCCGGACGCGACAAGTATGCGATCTTCGACAGGCCGTCGGCGCAGTGGAAGACAACCAACCTCAGGCCGGACGCCGACGGGAAGTACACCCTCACGTGGACCTCGTCGGCCCCGCACGCCACGGAGTACTACCAGGTCTTCATCACGCGGGCCGGCTTCGATCCGACCACGCAGCCGCTGCGCTGGGCCGACCTCGAACTCGTGCACAACTCCGGCCCCCGAGCCCGCGAGGTCACCACCACCTTGCGCACGACCCTCCCGCAGCGCGATGGCCGGGCGATCCTCTACACCATTTGGCAGCGCAGCGATTCCCCCGAGGCCTTCTACTCATGTGCCGACGTCACCGTCAATGGATCCGGCGGTACGCCGACGCCGACACCCACACCGACGCCCACACCCACGCCGACTCCCACCCCGACGCCCACGCCCACGCCGACGCCTACCATTCCCGGCGTGACCGAAGGCGTGGTCGCCACGCCCATCATCACCAGCGACTGGGGCGCGGGCTACTGCAGTGACGTCATCGTGTCGACCCAGTCGACGACCGACAAGCACTGGCGCGTCGACCTGCCCAAGGGCATCACCGTGAGCAGCCTGTGGAACGGCGTACGCACCACGCAGCCCGACGGCACCATCTCGGTCGGCGGAGCAGCGTGGAACCACATGGTCAAGGCCGGTAGCCCCACGAACTTCGGCTACTGCGCGACGCGCACGGCGGCCACACCGACGCCGACTCCTACGCCGACTCCTACGCCGACACCCACACCGACACCCACGCCGACTCCGACGCCAACGCCCGGCACCGGATCGGTCCAGGTCGAGGTCAAGGCAGTGAGCGATTGGGGCACCGGACGCACCGTCGACGTCGCCGTCAAGAACGGCCGCTCGACCGCCGCCACCGCGTGGTCGGTGTCCTTCCCCTGGGCCGGGCAGGCCGGCGCCCTGTGGAACGCCACCGGCTCGGTGAGCGGAGGCAGGCTCACAGCGAGCAACGCCTCGTGGAACGGCGCACTGCCTGCTGGCGCGTCGACCACCTTCGGGTTCTCCGACTCGACGCCGACGGGCATGCCCCGTCCCACAACCTGCACCGCGACTCTTGGGGGCACGACCGTGCCCTGCGTCATCACCGTGGCGGGCGGCA
>VGBQ01000236.1 GCA_016870425.1 Actinomycetota bacterium
CGCGGGGGAGCGTGGCTACTGGCGTGAGACGGGCAATCTGCTCTTCCACGCCGCACTCATCGCACTCCTGGTCGCCATCGGCTACGGCGCGCTCTTCGGGTGGCGCGGCAACGTCATCGTGCGCGAGGGCAGCGGCTTCTCGGACACCCTCACCCAGTACGACGCCTGGGGTGGGGGGCGCCTGGTCGATCCCGCGTCCCTGCCCCCCTTCGCCTTCACCCTTGAGGACTTCCGCGTGGACTTCGAGCGCGGTGAGGCCCAACGCGGCGCCCCCCGGCTCTTCGAGGCTGACCTCACGCTGTGGCCCGCGCCCGGTGCACCTGCCGAGCCCGTCGTGGTGCGCGTCAATGAGCCGCTGAGCGTCGACGGTGCCAAGGTCTTCCTCGTCGGTCACGGATACGCACCCACCCTGCGGCTGACCGATGCGCTTGGGCGCGTCGTACACAACGAGGGTGTCGTCTTCCTGCCCCAGGACGGCAACCTCACCTCGACGGGCGTGCTCAAGGCGCCCGACGCCACGCCGTCCATCGGCATCGAGGGGCTCTTCCTCCCGACCGCTGCGGTCGATGACGTCCGCGGGCCGCACTCGACCTTCCCCGAGGCCGACGACCCGGCTGTCTTCCTCTCCGCGTGGGCCGGTGATCTGGGGCTGGACTCCGGAGTGCCGCAGAGCATCTACGCACTCGACACCGAGGGGATGACGCAACTCGGCATCGAGGCCCTGCGACCGGGCGAGACATGGCAGATGCCCGGGGGCAACGGCACCGTGGAGTTCGTCGGCCTGACGCGCTGGGCGTCGTTCCAGATCGCCCATGATCCGGGCAAGGAGCCCGCGTTGGCGGCGGCGATCGTGGCGCTCGTCGGCCTGATGATGTCGCTCTTCATCCAGCGGCGCCGAGTGTGGGTCCGCGCCAGCAGCTCCGGGTCAGGGACTACCGTGGTGACGGTGGCGGGACTCGCCCGCAGTGACGAGGCGGATCTCGCACCCGACGTCGACGCGGTGGTCGAGGCCCTTGACGAGGGGAGAGGCACGGCATGACTTCGGCATCCCTGGCCGAGTGGAGCAACCTCGCGGTCTACTCCTCAATGCTCGTGCTCATCGCCGCCCTCATCTGCTTTGCCGTGAGCTTTGCCGCCCGTGGTCAGCGGGTGATGACCTCGCAGCGCGTCCCGGTCGGGGCGGGCGCTCCCATGGAGCAGACGACCGCGACGGTCAGCGATCCCCGCGCCCCCGGCGCTCGGGCCGGCAATGTCGCGATGGCGCTCACCTGGCTGGCCACCGGGCTCCTGCTCCTCGGCCTGGTGCTGCGAGGACTCTGGGCGGGGCGTGTGCCCTGGGGCAACATGTACGAGTTTTCGCTCGCCTGGACCTTCGGCATCCTCGCGGTCTTCCTGGTCGTGTCGACGCGTCGCGACATCCGCTGGCTCGGGCTCCCGGTCGTCTTCCTCGCCCTGCTCAGCCTCGGGCTTGCCGTCACCGTCCTCTACACCGAGGCCGCCCAGCTCGTGCCCGCCCTGAAGTCCTGGTGGCTGGTGATCCACGTGGCCTCAGCGATCATCTGCGGCGGTGCCTTCACGGTTGCCGCAGCGATCTCGGTCCTCTACCTCTGGCGCGACCGCGCCGAACGCAAGGGCAACGTGACCGGCATCGTCGCGTCGCTGCCCGACGCCGCGCGTTTGGACACGCTCTCCTATCGCATCCTGGCCTTCGCTTTCCCGCTATGGACATTCGCCGTCATCAGCGGAGCCATCTGGGCAGAGAATGCCTGGGGTCGCTACTGGGGCTGGGACCCCAAGGAGACATGGGCCTTCATCACCTGGGTCATCTACGCCGGCTACCTGCACGCTCGGTCCACTGCCGGATGGCGAGGCCGGCGAGCGGCGTACATCTCCCTGCTCGGCTTCGTGTCGTTCCTCATCAACTACTTCGGCGTCAACATCTTCGTCAACAGCCTGCATTCGTACGCCGGGCTCTAGGCCGGGGCCTGCCCCTCCGACTCACCGCGCCGGCGCTTCATGCGCTCCGACCATGCGTCATCGCCCAACTGGCGCAAGAACGCCGGGTCGTCGTCGGGTGCGACCGGACCGCGGCGGCGACGCCGACCCTGTCCGCGGGGTCGCCCGCCGAGGAGCCAGAGCAGCCCACCCAGGAGCGGGATGAGGATGACGATGAGAAGCCAGACGAACTTGGGCAGGGTGCGCACGCTCATCCCGGGCGTGCGCAGCACGTCGACGATGAACCAGATGTAGACCGCGAGTCCGAGCAGGACCGCGATGACTCTGAGCATTCCCACCTCCTGGCTCCACGATAACCCCCCGACGCGACCCGTGCGCGACCGCGCCAGCCCCCGTGCGCGACCGCGGAGCGGCCGCGCCTTAGCGTGGTGGGATGCGCGGGCTCGCGATGTACACCGGACTGCGGGTGGCTCTCCTGGCGCTCGTGTGGCTGCTCATCCAGGTGGTCACCCCCATGCGGGGGCTCCTCGCCATCGCCGTGGCACTGATCATCTCCGGAATCATCAGCTTCATCCTGCTCGATCGCACGCGGGACAGGGCGAGCGCGGGACTGGCCGGTGTCTTCCGGCGCATCGATGACCGCATCGAGCGCAGCAAGGCCGCCGAGGACATCGACGACGAGACCGTGCCCTTAGGACAGAGCCAGGCCCAGGCCGAGCAGCAGCCCGTAGGCGAGCACGAGCAGCCCGGTGGCCTGGAGCACGGGCACGAGGGCACGGCCAGTGGCGCCGCCCACGACAGCGGCGACGGGCCGGATGGCCAGCGGCGCGGCGAGCAGTCCCAGCCACGCGAAGGTGAGTCCGAGTCCAGCCGGTAGCGCCACTGCTGGGATGACCGCGAAAGCCGACACGACGAGCACGACGTAGCCGACCCTGGTGGCGCGATCGCCCATCCGCACCGCCAGGGTGCGCTTGCCGACCGCCGCGTCAGTGGGGATGTCGCGCAGGTTGTTGGCGACGAGCACAGCGCAGACGAGCACGCCGACACCGATCGATCCGACCCACGCCGAGGTCGGCACGCTGAGTGCCTGGACGTACGCCGTGCCGACGACGGGGACGACTCCAAAGAACGCGAAGACGAAAACCTCGCCGAGTCCGAGGTAGCCGTAGGGCTTCGGGCCGCCGGTGTAGAGCCACGCGGCAAGGAGCGCGACAGCGCCCACGGCAAGCAGCCACCACTGCCCGGTGAGGGCCACGAGGATGAGTCCGGCGATCGCTGACACCAGCAGGCTTGATGCGGCCGCCCCCCGGACCTGCCGCGGGGAGGCGAGCCCCTGGCCGACGAGCCGCACCGGGCCGACCCGCTCGCGGTCCGTGCCGCGGACGCCATCGCTGTAGTCGTTGGCGTAGTTGGCGCCAATCTGGGCGGCGAGCATGACGATGAGGGCGAGGCCGGCCCGAATCGGCTGCACGGCGCCGACGGTCGCTGCGGCGCCGGTGCCGACGGCGATCGGGGCGATGGCCGCG
>VGBQ01000237.1 GCA_016870425.1 Actinomycetota bacterium
GTGCACATGGGCCGCTTCTACTCGACGAATCAGATCGACGCCGGCAGTGATGTTGCCCCACTGATCAGAGCCGCCCATCTGCAGGCGGCAGTCGTGCGAGCGGAACAGTTGAAGGTAGTCGAAGGACTGCAGTACCTGATAGCTGAATTCGGTGAACGAGATCCCATCCCCGGCGAGTCGGGCGGCGACCGCCTCGCGATCGAGCATGCGATTCACGCTGAAGTGCTTGCCAATGTCTCGCAGGAACTCGATCACATCGACGTCCTGAGTCCAGTCGAAGTTGTTGACCATCTGCGCGGCTGCAGGTCCGTCGAAGTCAAAGAAGCGCTCGAGTTCTGTGCGCAGGCGTGATCCCCAGTCGGCCACCACGTCGACCGGATTGAGCGTGCGCTCCCCCGCCATCTTCGGATCTCCAATGAGGCCCGTGGCTCCGCCGACCAGCGCGATCGGGCGGTGCCCGTGCGCCTGGAAGCGACGCATGGTCTGGATCTGGAGGAGGTTGCCCAAGTGCAGGCTGGGAGCGGTCGGATCGAATCCGATGTAGTAGACCAGGGAGCCCGCGTCCAGATCGCTGCTCAGGGACTCCAGGTCCGTGCTCTGCGCGATAAGGCCACGCCACTGCAGGTCATCGATGAGGGCGTTCACGACCACGCATCCTCTCGCATGGGAGGAGCTCCGGGTCCGGGTGGGCTAAGGACATGCGGACGCGGTGAACACCGCGCCTTCCAGCAGGCTGTCCTGCGGCCACGTGAGGCTCGCATCGGTGAGACTGAGACGCGTGCCGTCGGCGTACACGAAGGCATCGGGCTCCAGGCGGCCCGCCGTCGTCTCAGGAGCGAACTCCTCCACTCCGTCGAGGTAGGAGTAGACCGTGACCTGGCCGCCCTCCGCGTCATTTGCGCTCGGCGCGGCCTCCACCTTGATGACCGCGCGGGACGAGCCTTCCACGAGCTCGTAGCAGCGGACCGCGGCCGGATCAGCGGGCTGGGCGGAGTCGGCGGACGTTGTCGATCCACCGCCGCACGCGGCGAGGGCCACAGCGACCGCGGCCAAGAGGGCGGCGAACTTCGTCATGGAGTCTTCCTTCGCATCCGTGGCGTGGCAGCACGATACGGGCTCACGGTCGGATCGTCTGTGGCCAATCGCCAGGGAGTGTCCGCGCCGGGTCCGCCGACCCCCGTGCGCGGGCCCGTGACGTGCACGGGGGTCGGCTGACGCGCCATCTCGATGCGCACGGGCGATGCGGGGTCGAGCAGGTCGACACCGTCAACTTCGCCTGTCAGGCCGAGAGCCACGGTCAGTCGCGCGGGGCCGCGTGCGAGGTCTCGCGTGTGCTTCGCCGAGGCTCGGCGCTCGAGGGCGAGTTCGTGACCATCGACGATGCGCCCCGCACGGAGCAACACTGCGGAGGCCTCCCCTGCGGGGCCGGTGACGACGTTGGCGCACCAGTGCATGCCGTAGGTGAAGTAGACGTAGAGCAGACCGGGCTCACTGAACATCGTCGCGTTACGAGGCGTGCGACCCCGAAAGGCGTGTGAGCCGGGATCCTCACCGACGCCGCCATATGCCTCCACTTCGGTGATGATGAGGCTGACGCGTCCGTCTGGACTGTCCGACACCAAGCGCGAGCCGAGCAGACGCGGGGCGACCACGGACGCGTGGCCGGACATCCACCGGGGCGCTGACACGACAGCAGTCTGCAACACCGGCGCCTCGTGGCACGCGCCTGCACAGTCGGGTGGGGGAAGGGCCGCGAATCCCGACCCTTAACCGCGAATCACGATCGCATTCCGCGGCCAACGGTCGGCTACCCAGGGCGGGCCTGCCTCGAAGGGTGCGGGAACAGCCTCAGCGCAGATCTGCTCAGGGCGGACCACCTGCCGCGGACCTGGTGGCCACCCGCCCACGTCCGCTCCCCCCGTCGCGTCGGGGGCGGGTGGCCACCGGCTCACCCTCCTGCAGAGGTCTGACACCGAGCGGCTGTCAGCGAGGGTTGCGGGTCCGACGCTCGATCAGGGAGCCCACGGCAACTCCGACGATGACCCCCGCGGCATTGGCCACGAGGTCCTGGGCCTGGAAGGAGCGCTCGCTCAACACACCCTGAAGAACTTCCAGCGCCGTCGCGTACGCCATCAGTCCCACGGCGGTGAGCACCGCACGGGGTCGGGCTTGCGCGAGGATCGCGCACAGGGCGAGGGCGGCGTACCCGGCGAAGTGCAGGATCAGCGCACGCACCTCGCCCAGGTCTGCCACCTCGACGCCGGGGGTGCCGCGGGGCGGGAGCAGTGCGGCAACAGCGGCGAGGAGGGCGAGGACGATCGCGGCTCCCGCCCAAGCGCGTCGGCCCGCCCCCGCGGCCAAGGACTACTCGCCCCGGGCCCAGGCGGCGTCGTCGTTGACGAGCGCACGGGCTGCGGCCAGCTGCTCGCGCACCCGCACAGGTGCGGTGCCGCCGAACGACGCACGCGAGGAGACCGAGCCTTCGAGTGAGAGCACGTCGCGCACGCGAGGAGTGAGGTGCGGCGACAGCGACGCAAGCGTGTCGTCGTCCAGGTCCCACAACTCGACGCCCCGCTCCTCCGCGGTGCGCACGCAGGCGCCGGCGATCTCGTGTGCGTCTCGGAAGGGCACTCCCTGGCGGACGAGCCACTCAGCGATGTCGGTGGCGAGGGCGTAACCCTGAGGAGCGGAGAGGGAGATCCGCACCGTGTCGAAGCGCAGGGTGGCGATCATGCCCGCGACCGCGGGGAGCACCAGCAGGAGCTGGTCGACGGCGTCGAAGACCGGCTCCTTGTCCTCCTGAAGGTCGCGGTTGTAGGCGAAGGGCATGCCCTTGAGCGTCGCGAGGAGGCCCGCAAGATCACCGATGAGGCGCCCCGACTTCCCGCGGATGAGCTCGGCTACGTCAGGGTTCTTCTTCTGCGGCATGATCGATGAGCCCGTCGACCATGCGTCATCCAGCGTCGCCCACGCGAACTCGCGCGACGTCCACAGCACGACCTCTTCGCCGATGCGCGACAGATGCACCCCGATCATTGCGGCAGCGAAGAGGAACTCCGCGACCCAGTCACGGTCGCTCACGGCATCGATCGAGTTGGCCAGGGCTCCCCTGAACCCGAGCTCCCGTGCCACGGCCTCGGGATCCAGCCCGAGGGAGGACCCGGCAAGTGCCCCGGCCCCGAGGGGAGAGAGCGCCGCGCGCACGTCCCAGTCCCGCAGGCGATCGACGTCGCGTGCAAGAGCATGGACGTGCTTGGCGAGCTCGTGTCCCAGCGACACCGGCTGCGCATGCTGCAGGTGCGTGAAGCCGGGGGCGATGGTGTCGACATGCTCCTCGGCCTGGAGGAGCAGCGCCTCCTGAAGACCGATGAGGCCGGCCGCGATCGACCGCGCCTGGTCCCTCAGGTAGAGGCGGAAGTCGGTGGCCACCTGATAA
>VGBQ01000238.1 GCA_016870425.1 Actinomycetota bacterium
TCACGGGGGTGGCAGCATGAGTCGCCCCGTCGCCATCGTGCTGGGCGCCGGCATGGGAGGTCGTGCGGCCGCGCTCGCTCTCGGTGCCGACTACCTCGTCATCGTGGTCGACAGGCGTGAGGATCTCGCACGGGAGGCTGCCGCGCCCGTATCGGGCGAGGCGGCCGTGGTCGACCTGCTCGACGTCGATGACGTGATCAGATTCCGCGACGACGTCCTAGCACGCCACGGACGCATCGATGCGGTCGTGCATCTCGTGGGTGGCTGGCAGGGGTCGAAGACCGTCGACCTGGGCGCTCTCGAGGCATGGGACTCCATTGCACCCGGCGTCTTCGCCACCGTCCGCACCACGACGGTCGCCTTCCGCGATGCCCTCATCGCCACAGGCGGCTCCTACGTCATCGTGTCGAGCACCGCAGCCGACAAGCCCACCGCGGGCAATGTCGCCTATGCCACCGCCAAGGCCGCGGCCGAGACCTGGGTGGGCGGCCTGGCCCACTCCTTCAAGGACACCTCCGCGCGCGCGGTCATCGTCGCCGTGAAGGCGCTGGTCGATGCGGCCATGCGCGAGGCCCAGCCCGACCAGGCGTTCGCCGGATACACCGACACCGTTGACCTCGCCGCGGTCATCCGTGGGATCGTCGGGGGCGACACCCCTAATGGGGTCCGCCGCGATCTCACGGAGGCCTGACATGTCCGCACCCTGGCGTGGCTTCGCCAGCGACAACTACGCCGGCATCCACCCGGAGGTTCTCGAGGCGATCACGCGTGCCAATGCCGGGCATGCGGTGGCGTACGGCGACGACGACGAGACCGAGCGACTGCGCGGCCTGGTGCGCGAGCACTTCGGCCCGCAGGCCGAGGTCTTCCCCGTCTTCAACGGCACCGGCGCCAATGTCGTCGCACTGCAGTCAATGTGCCGGCCCTGGGAGGCCGTGATTTGCGCCGAGTCCGCGCACGTCAATGTCGACGAGGGCGGGGCACCCGAGAAGGTCGCGGGCCTGAAGTTGCTGACGGTGCCGACGGCCGATGGCCTGCTCACGCCCGAGCTCATCGACATCCACGACGTCCGCCGCGGTGACGTGCACCGTGCCCAGCAGGCGGTCGTCACCATCACGCAGTCGTCTGAACTCGGTACGGCGTACACCGTGGATCAGCTCGGGACCCTCGCCGACCACGTCCACTCCCTCGGCCTGCGCCTGCATCTCGATGGCGCTCGCCTGGCCAACGCGGCCGCGAGCCTCGGCGTGGCCTTGCGCGAGATCACCACGGACGTCGGAGTGGACGCCGTGTCATTCGGAGGCACGAAGAACGGCGCAATGGGCGCGGAGGCGGTGATCGTCCTCGATGGCGGTCTCGGTCACGACATCCCCTTCCTGCGCAAGTCCGCGATGCAGCTGGCCAGCAAGATGCGGTTTGTGAGCGCGCAGCTCGCTGCTCTGCTCACGGAGGATCTGTGGCTGCGCAATGCCAGCCATGCCAACGCGATGGCGCGACGCCTCGAGGCAGCCGTGCGCGCGATTCCCGGTGTCGAAGTCATGCGTCGCGTCGATGCCAATGCGGTCTTTGCCGTCCTGCCCCCCGCGGTCACCGAGCGCCTTCAGCGCGACTACCGCTTCTACACCTGGGACGACCACACGGGCGAGGTGCGGTGGATGTGCTCGTGGGACACCACGCCCGAGGATGTCGATGCCTTCGCCGCGGCGATCGCGCGTGAGATGGGCGCCTGAGTCACCAACCGCCGCGCAGCACGGCGAGGGGCACGTATCGCCAGCGGGGCAGATAGGTCGAGGAGTAGACCGACTCGTGCAAGGGCGAGAGGGACTCCAGGGCTTCGAGCAGGCTGAGGTCGAGTGTGGGCACACCGCCGACCCCGAGGTACGCCGTCAGAGCCTCATCGCGAGCGGCGCGGGCCCAGCGACGACCGGCCTCGAGTGCGTCGGGATCATCGACCCGGCGGGCCGCCGCGATGGCCACGTGGTCCAGTCCGCGGACGAGCCCGGCGACGTCATGCGCGGTCGGGCCCGGCACGCCGCGATCCTCCGCGGGCAGGAGCGGATTGCCGTCGAAGTCGCCGATGGCGATGCCGTCGCGCCACCGCAGGAACTGCCCCGGGTGAAGGTCTCCATGCACGGGGATCACCTGCGCCGATGTGGCCGCTTCGACACTCGCGCACGCCCGCTCGAATCGCTCGGTCCACGGTGCCAGTGCCTCGCGCATCTGGGGATCCAGGTCGGCCGCGAGGAGTTGTCGGTAGTGGCGCGCGAGTGGAGCCAGATCGGCCCGCGTGACAGGCTCCGGGACGACCGCCGTGGGCGTGGCCGCCGCCGCGTGGAGTCGACCCGTGAGTGCCCCCAGCAACGCCGGCCAGGTCGGAGCCTCGGCCTCGCCCTCCAGCATGCGGCGCACGTCGTCGAGCATCCAGTCCCAGCCATCCAGAGCCTGTGGGAGGAAGCGCGAGTAGGCGATGACGAGACGGTCGTGCCACGACACGGTGGCCAGGGGTTCGGGCATCTCCGTGAAGCCTGCCTCCGCGAGATGCTCGACCATGCGCGGACCGGCCATCGAGCCTGGCTCTGCGACGAACTGCCACTTGGCCACGACGGATTCACCGATCACGCGGATGTCGTTGGACATGTCGACATCGACGGTGCGCTCATCGAGATCGGTCAACTCGGGCGCGGGATTGATGATGTGCACGAGGAGGGGGGGCTCGGCGTGAAGCCCCGATCCGCTCATCGCATCGCCTGGCTCCGCCCGCCTCCAGTGCCCGTCGTGCACGAGAGGGACGAAGACATCACGCTGGTCGGACAGTCGCAGGATCGCCACTGCTGCACCGTCGCCGAGGGGTGCGACATCGTCGATCGAGGTCCAGTCAAGGCCCAGCCCACGGCGAGGCGGAGGCAGGAGTGCGTCGGCCGGCTGACCGGCCAGATCGCCTCGCACCTCGTCGAGAAGCACTACGCGACCTCGATGGGATCCCGGTGCCACCAGCGCAGGGCGAGCAGCTCCGCGATGAGAGGCTCGGCGAGCATCCGCGCCACGGGGTCGCCGGGCATGGGCAGGTGGAGCTCACCCGGGACTCCGAGTGGATCTCCCACGCTGACGACCCGAGAGCCCCGCGCGCGCAGCCACTCGGCAGCCTGTGCGTCCCAACGTGATCCCGTGAAGACCACGCAGCGGTAGTCCGTCGTCAGCGTGAGATAGACATCGACGTGGCTCCAATCGCCCGTCTCGCAGCCCACGGCTGGTCGGCGTGGCACCTCCCGGATCATGAGCGCGGACTGCAGCGCCGAGCCGATGCGGCTCTCAGGGGCGATCCAGTACGTCGTCTCCGCAGGATGAAGCAGGTCATCGACATCGTCGAGCCACCCCTGGTCATCCAGGAGATCGCGCGTGAGGCGCG
>VGBQ01000239.1 GCA_016870425.1 Actinomycetota bacterium
TCGGCGGAACCACGCGACGGCAGGCACCCTCGCAGGCTAGGGGCACGCCGACTCCGGGGCATCCGGGGCATCTGGGCTGGGCGCCCGGGCCATCCCCCGCGGGTGCGGCGCCCGCCGCGGCAGGCGCCCTGCTCCCGCATGGGGTTGAATGCCAGGCGTGAGCGACCTCATCGACACCACGGAGATGTATCTCCGGACGGTCTTCGAGCTCGAGGAGGAGGGGATCACCCCCCTGCGCGCCCGCATCGCCGAGCGCCTGGGCCAAAGCGGTCCGACGGTCTCGCAGACGGTGGCCCGCATGGAGCGCGACGGCCTGCTCACGGTGGAGGGTGATCGCCACCTCGAGCTCACGCCCCGTGGCCGGGAGTACGCCACGCGCGTGATGCGCAAGCACCGGATCGCCGAGTGCCTGCTCGTCGACGTCATCGGGCTGCCGATCGAGGACGTCCACACCGAGGCCTGCCGGTGGGAGCACGTCATGTCCGACACGGTGGAGCGGCGCATCCTGGCGATGCTCGACAACCCCACCGAGTCGCCGTTCGGCAATCCCATTCCCGGCCTCGAGGAGCTCATCCCGGGTGCCAAGCCGTCCGCGACCCGCGGCGATCACTGGGTGAGCCTGGACAGGGCTGCCGGCGAGGACACCGTGCGCGTGACCGTGCGGCGCATCGGCGAGAACGCCCAGGTGGACCCGGAGATGGTGGCCCTGCTCCAGCGCGCCGGCATCGTCCCGGGCGGGGCGGTGCGCGTGCAGCGTGCGGCGACGGGTGTGCTCGTGGGGTCGGCGGGGGAGTACGTCGAGTTGCCCGTGGACGTCGCGAGCCAGGTCGCCGTCGAGCCGATCGGCTGAATTCCTACCCCCCGGGGTATCCTGGCCTTCCCTCGCCGCCCTCGTGCGGCACTTCGCGAAGGCTTAGGTGATCGCATGGCTCCCATCACGATGGACGACGTCTGCCGGCGTGAGGTCGTCACGCGCCTGAAGCGCGTGCAGGGCCAGGTGGCCGGGATCGTCTCGATGATCGAGGAGGGTCGTGACTGCGGCGAGGTCGTGACCCAGCTCGCCGCCGTGTCGCGTGCCCTCGATCGGGCAGGCTTCAAGGTGGTCGCCAACGGCCTGCAGCAGTGCGCGTCGGCAGAGGGCCGCGGCGAGAAGCCGCCCATGAGTGCCGAGCAGCTCGAGAAGCTCTTCCTCGCCCTCGCCTAACCTCTGCCCGGCGCAATCGGCAGCCTGCGCCATCGGCAGCCGGCGCCATAACCGTGCCGCTGTGCCACCGGGTCCGTTCTGTGGTCGCAAACGGTCACCCGGTGGCACTTTTCGACCACAGAAGGGTCCGGTGATCCGGGCAACACGGTCTTGCGCGGCGGGCGGTTGGCTAGCCTGCGGGGATGGCCCCTCCGCGTCGCCCCGAAGCCCTCGCCGCCCTCGCCCCCGGATCCCTCGAGGGCCGTACGGCGCTGGTCACCGGCGGGGGCACCGGCATCGGACGCGCGACTGCGGAGTTGCTTGCCCGTCTGGGCGCTCGCGTGGCGGTCACCGGTCGCCGTGAGGAGCCCCTCGCCGAGACCGTGACGGCCATTGAGGCCGCCGGAGGATCGGCGTCGGCGTACCCCTGCGATATCCGCGAGCCCGAGCATGTCGACGCACTGCTCGACGCGGTGCTTGGCGACATGGAGCGCATCGACCTGCTGGTCAACAACGCGGGCGGGCAGTTCGTGTCGAAGGCCGAGGACATCTCCTACAACGGCTTCCGCGCGGTCGAGCGGCTCAATCTCGACGCGACCTTCTACATCTCGACCCAGGTGGCCAAGCGTTCGATGCTCCCGGCGGGCTTCGGCAAGATCGCGAGCGTCACCATGACGATGACCCCGCACCGCGGCATTGTCGGCATGTCGCACTCGTCCGCCGCGCGCGCCGGAGTGGAGAGCCTCACGGCTACGTGGGCCCAGGAGTGGGGTCCTCGCGGGGTGCGGACCATCGCGGTGGCACCGGGCATCGTGCACACCGAGGCGTGGGAGCGCTACGGGCTGGATCCCGATCAGGTCGCCCAGGTGATCCCGGCGAAGCGACTGCAGTCCGTCGACGATGTCGCCGCCGTGATCGGCTTCTGGATGAGCCCCGCGGGCGACTACATCAGCGGCATCACGCTCGTGGCCGACGGCGGCATGAACCTCGCCGGCCCGTCGCTGTACTGAGCGCTCAGCAGATGCGGGGCAACTGCTCCGCGAGCGGAAGGTCGACCACGCGAGTGCCCCCGATCCCCGTGCGCGCGACCACGATCCCGGGATGCTCCTCCGTCACTGTCCCGATGCGGGTCGCTCCGGCGCCGAGCGGGTGGCCGCGCAGGAGGTCCAGGGCACGATCGGCATCCTCGGAGGCCACGAAGGCGATGAACTTCCCCTCGTTGGCGACGTAGAGAGGATCCAGGCCGAGGAAGCCGCACGCGGCGCGGACGTCGTCGGGCACGGGGACGTCTCGCTCGACGATGTCCACACCGGTGCGGGACGCCTTGGCGATCTCTGTCAGCGAGGCGGCAACGCCACCTCGTGTGGGGTCGCGCATCATGTGTACGTCGGCGCCGCTGGCCAGCAACTCCGAGATGATGCCTCCCAGGGGAGCGGAGTCGGTCACGATGTCCGAGCCGAACTCCAGGCCCTCGCGCACGCTCATCACGGCGATGCCATGCATGCCCACGGGGCCGGAGACGATGACGGCGTCTCCGGGACGCACGCGGTGGGGCCCCAGGTCGACGCCGTCGGGGATCAGTCCTACCCCTGCGGTGTTGATGTAGATGCCGTCACCGTGACCGGAGTCGACGACCTTGGTGTCGCCGCTCACGATCGAGACGCCTGCTTCGCGCGCAGCGCGCCCCATCGTGGCCGCGATCGAGTTGAGTTCCTCGAGTGACAGTCCTTCTTCGAGGACCATGCCGACGGTGAGGTAGAGGGGCGCAGCCCCCGTCACGGCGAGGTCGTTGACCGTGCCGTTGATGGCCAGGTCGCCGATGTTGCCGCCGGGGAAGAATCGCGGGCGCACGACGTAGGAATCCGTGCTCATCGCGATACGCGCCGACCCCGCCTGCACGATGGCGGCATCGCCGAGTTGACTCAGCACGCCGGCCGAGTCGGCGTACGCGGGAAGGAACAGGTGCTCGACGAGTTCACTCGACAGCGTGCCCCCGCCGCCATGCCCGAGGACGATCGCCGGATGGTCGCGCAGAGGCAGCGGACAAGACCAGTTCTCCAGGTCCACGGCGTCGCGGAGTTCGCTCACGATGCGGTGACCGGTGACTCGAGGCGCCGGAACTGGTAGTACGCCGCGCACGCGCCCTCACTGGAGACCATGGGCGCCCCGAG
>VGBQ01000240.1 GCA_016870425.1 Actinomycetota bacterium
TCCTCGCCGAGGTTGACGCTCACGCGACTGAGTAGGCGCGTCACGGTGCCGTCAGCTTCCGCCTCCACCCAGCCCGCCCGGTGATCGAGGCCGAGGTGGGGTATGCCGGGCAGGAGCACGCAGCCTGACGCGACGCCCTCCGCCTCCGGAGTGGATGGCCGCGTCTCCGTGGGCGGGTGCAGCACGATCAGCGCCGCGGGCTGGGGGTCTGCGAACTGCCCCGGTCGCGGCGCGCCGTCCCCGAGGACCGGTCCGGCCGCCGTGACAAGGCCAACCACGTCGGGCTCGGGCTCCTCGGGCAGGTCCTCGACGGCGCGGAAGACGGTCGTCGTCGGGAGCAGGCCGGGCATCGCGGCGAAGCGCACGGCGATCGCAAGGAACTGCGTCCACTCGCGCGTGGTGTCCGGCCAGCGCCCCGAGAGGATGAAGCCGGCAAGGCTGCGGTCCTTGCCGGCGAAGGCGGAGACCTCGATACCCATGGACGAAGACTGCGCCACAGGTGCCTTAGCAGGCAAGCACCCTCGAGTGCTAAGTGTCGCGGTCGCCTCAGGGGCGGCGTTCAGTCGGTTTCGTCATCTGAATCCGCGATTGGCGTGCGCAGGGTCGCGGATTCAGATGACAAAGTCGGGGAGGGGGATTTCTGGGAGCGGGTCAGACTCCTGCGCCTACGGCCGTTGCTCGCGCACGAAGCAGAAGACGTTGCCCTCGGGGTCGGTGAGTCGGATCCAGGCTGCGCCCACCTCAGTGACGGGCTCGGCGTCGACGCGTATGGCGCCCAGGGCGACCGCGGACTCCGTGGCCGCTTCGATGTCCGACACATGCACGTCGATGTGCACGCGCGTCTTGGCCGTCACGGTCTCCGGCACGCGCTGGATCACCAGGCGCGGTCCGCGGCCCGCGGGGTCCGCGAGCGACCAGTAGACGCGGTCGACGTCGGTGTCGAAGCGCCCCTCGTCCTCGACGACGTAGCCCAGGACCTGCGACCAGAAGGAGATCATGCGCTCGGGGTCATTGACATCGAGGGTGAGTTCGACATGCATGACCGGAGGGTAGCCTCGCCGCGTGCCCCTCGCGCCAGACCCGCAGCATGCGCTCGTCGTCATCGACGTCCAGCAGGGATTCGACGATCCGATGTGGGGCCGGCGTGACAATCCCGCGTGCGAGGCCAACATCGCGCTTCTGGTCGATGCGTGGCGCGACGCCGAGCGACCGGTTGTCCTCGTGCGGCACGACTCGACGTCACCTCGTTCGCCCCTGCGGCCCGGCCAGCCCGGCAACGACCTGCGCGCCTTCCTCACGGATCCGGGCATCTCCGTCGATGTGCTCATCACTAAGGGCGTCAACTCGGCGTTCTACGGCGACCCGGACCTGCATGCCTGGCTCACCGAGCGAGGCATCACGCGGCTCACGATCTGCGGAGTGACCACCAATCACTGCTGCGAGACGACGGCGCGTATGGCGGGCAATCTCGGCTACGACGTGACCTTCGTCATCGACGCGACCCACACCTTCGATCGGGTTGCTCCGGATGGTGCGGTGATCTCCGCCGAGGAGATCTCGCGCGTGACGGCCGCCAATCTCCACGGCGAGTTCGCGACCGTAGTGACCACCGAGGATGTGCTGGCCTAACCCCTCTCACGGGTGGAGGTGGGTACTCCGGGGCTGCCCCCTGCGAAGATCCGGGCATGGACATCAGCTCGCTGCCCGCGTTCCTTCTTGCCGTACTCGTCATCGCGGCGAGCCCGGGGCCGGCCGTTGTCCGCATCCTTCAGCGCGCGGGGGCACATGGCTTCCGTGCTGCTGTCCCCACAGTGCTCGGACTCGAACTCGGCCTCTTCCTCTGGGCACTCGCCGCCGGCACCGGTATGGCGGCGCTCGTCGCGGCATCGGAGGCCGCGTTCCTCGCGCTGCGGGTCGTGGGTGCCGTCTTCCTTGCTTATCTGGGCATCCGGGCATTGATGTCGGGTTGGCGACTGCGCGGCGGGGACGACACGAATCCCCTGCCTCGCGTGGACCCGCCCAAGGGCCACCGGGCGTTTGCCGAAGGTCTGCTGGTGCAGCTTGCCAACCCCAAGGCAGCCGTCTTCCTCTTCGCCTTCTATCCGCAGTTCGTGCCCGCGGACGGTCCTGTGCTCTCCACCGCCGTGGCTCTCGGACTCATCCAGGTCTCTCTCGAGACAGTGCTTTACCTCGGGCTTGCGGCTGTCGTCGGCAGCGCCGCCGCGTGGGTCAGCCGCACGGCGGTGCGGAGGCGCCTGGATTACGCCAGCGGAGTGGTGCTCCTTGCCCTTGGAGCGCGCGTCGCACTGACATCGCGCGCGTAAGCAGGCTCAGTCGGGGACGTTGAACATCCAACGCACGCCGAATTGGTCCACGACGGAGCCTTAGTGCCCACCCCAGGGTGCGGGGGATAGTTCCCGGATATCGGTCCCACCGATGCTCAAGTGAGCGTGCAGTTGCCGAGCTTGCTCAAGGGAGTCGGTCTCGATCGCAATCGACACGTTGTTGCCGACCTCCAGTCGGTGGCCGAGGGACTCGAGCATGTCCGTGCCCATGAGGGTGTGGCCGCCCAGGATCGGCAGCGCCACGTGCATCACTTTGGTCTGGTCCTCCTCGGTGAGCGGCATGCCGGGGATGGCACCCATGCGATCAAGCGCGGTGAACTCGCCACCGAAGACGGAGCGGTAGAACTCGAACGCCTCCTCGGTGTTGCCCATGAAGTTGAGGTACGTCGATACGCGTGCCATGGCGCGGCCTCCTGTCTATTCCGCCAGCCCGAGGCGCTCGGCCCCTGCATACACATTGAGCGATCCCTCGCGCAGGAAGCCGACAAGCGTGAGCCCGCTCTCGCGCGCAAGATCGACGGCCAGGGTGCTCGGGGCAGACACCGCCGCGAGCAGGGGCACGCCGGCCATCACTGCCTTGTGCACCAGCTCGGCCGACGCGCGGCCGCTCACCTGGAGTGCGTGACCGCGCAGGGGCAGTCGGCGCTCCTGCAAGGCCCAGCCCATCACCTTGTCGACGGCATTGTGGCGGCCGACATCCTCGCGCAGGCAGATCAATTCGCCCGCGGGCGTGAAGAGGCCGGCTGCATGAAGCCCTCCGCTCGCAGCGAAGCCGCGCTGGGCGGCGAGGAGTGTCTCCGGCTGGGTCAGCACTGCGGCGACGTCGAATGACGCGGTGTCCTCGCTGAGCGGCCAGTGTCGCGTGCGCTGCGTCATAGCGATGAGGTCGGCACCACATACGCCGCACGCGCTCGATGTCGCGTGCAGTCGAGGCTCCACCGTGATGGGGCCGCGCGTCGTCACCTGCACGATGCGGCGTACCTGCTCAGGATCCTCAGCGTCG
>VGBQ01000241.1 GCA_016870425.1 Actinomycetota bacterium
GTCGACCCACGAGATCACCGAGATCGGCATCTGGGACCGCGGCGGCAACCTCGAGGCTTGGGAGTGGTTCCTCGGTGGAGCCCCCGCGGATGCCTACGCCGCGCCGGCACGGGCGGAGGACCTCACGGGCATGCCGCCAACCTTCATCGACGTCGGAGAGCTCGATCTCTTCCGTGACGAGGACGTCGACTTCGTCCAGCGCCTCATCCAGGCCGGAGTGCCCACGGAATTCCACATCTATCCCGGCGCCTACCACGCATCCGAGGTCTTCGCCCCGCAAGCTGATCTCAGCCAGCGCATCTGGGCGTCGCGCATCTCCGCTCTGACTCGGGCCTTGCACGGGTGACATGAAGGCCACGATCTTCGACGGGACAACCCAGCGCCCGTATACCCCCTCCGACGCGTCTGCGGTCTCGGCGACGACGCCCTACGCGTGGATCGACGTCATCCCCTCCGGCGCCAAGGATCCCGAGGTCCTGGCGCTGCTCAAGGAGATGGGCTTCACCGATGTGGTGGCGCAGTACACCACGCGCACCTACTCGGGTGGGATGTTCCAGGCCTTCGGGGACAACGCGCTCGGCAGTACCTACGCCAGCGCGGACACGCCCGGCGACCCCCCAGTCCTCATCCACTGCGCGTGGAACTCCGGCTGCTTCATCACCATTCGCGCAGGGGCCGACAAGGCGATCGCCACCGCGCTGGAGGACATCCGGTCGCGGGCCAAGCAGCTCTTCGCGAGCCCCGGGCCGGTCCCCGGGGTGCTGATGCAGTTGATCCTGGACAGCATCGACCGCCAGCTCACCGACCTGCTGACCCAGATCGCCTTCCTCGACGGCCAGATCATCATGGCCTCCAACCCGGCACAACTGGTCCAGCTCCAGCACCTGCGGTCCCCCATCGAGGGCCTGGCCTCCACCATCCCCAGCTACGCCGAGAACGTGAGCGAGTCCCTGGTCGGGGCCACCTCGATGCCCGGCGTCGATGCCGCAGGCGTCCAGGCTCTGCAGACGTACTCCGCCTGCGCCAACGACGTCGTGCAGCGGATCGACGGTGCAGGATCGGACATCCGCAGCGCCATCCAGGACTACCAGGGTCAGGTGAGCGCGATCCAGGGCAATCGGATCAACCAGCTCACTCTCGTGTCGATCATCTTCCTGCCCATCACCTTCATGACCGGCTACTTCGGCATGAACTTCCAGTGGCTGGTCAACTCGACCCAGACCTTCGGCACCTGGCTCCTCCTCGGCGCGGTCCTGCCGATCGTGGCGGTCGTCGTGTCCGTGTGGCTGCTGCAAGTCAAGGGCTTCACCATCGGCAGCAAGATCGAGCACCGCTTCCATCTGCGTGCGGCGCGCGGGGCGGGGAGTCCGCCGACAACATCCGACTCCTAGGGCACCTAGGGTGAGCCGGTGCTGGCGACCTGGCAGGTGACGCTCCTCGCGGTAGCCGTCGCCTCACTCATCGCCCTGTGGGTGCGTCGCGAGCACGGTGCCCGCGCAGCGGTCCTCATGCTCGCGCTCGCGGTCGCCGCGCTCGCGTGCGTCTGGCTTGCCTTCGAGGTGGTTCCGGCGGAGCAGTGGCGCAGGGAGAGCCTGCCGGTGGGGCTGGCGATCTTCGCGCTCCCGGCACTGGCGGGGGTCGCCGTCGCGCTGCGCCGATCGAGGGTGGAGGGCACGCAACTGCGCGGCAGCGACTGGCTCTACCTGGCCCTGCTCTGGGCCACCCCCGCTGTCCTGCTCTATGTGTCGCAGCGCCGCCCCTTTGGCAGCGAACTGGCCGATCTCATGTGGTGGGCGATGACGAGCATCGCCATCTACGTGCTCGTGCCCGTGGCCTACGCGCGCACTGCGGGTCAGTCGGTCCGTGACTACGGGCTCTCCGCGCGCTTCGTCCGCAGCGAAGCGACCCTCGTGGCACTCATCGCACCGGTCGCCCTCGTCATCGTGTGGCTTGCGTCAGCGGACCAGCGCTTCGTCGATACCTATCCGTTCTACGGCGGCGAAGGGTGGTCGCTGGTGCTCTTCGAAGCGGCGTACGGCGCAACCTTCGTCGCACTGGAGTTCTTCTTCCGCGGCTTCCTCGTCTTCGCGGGGCAGCCCGTGCTAGGCGTGCACGCCGTGCCGGTCATGGCCTTCGCCTACTGCCTCCTGCACCTGGGCAAACCCATGCCCGAGGCCGTGTCCAGCCTCCTGGGCGGGCTCATCCTGGGCTATCTGGCCCTGAGGCTGCGATCGATACTCGCCGGCGTCGTCGCGCACCTCACGATCGCGTGGGGCATGGACTCCTTCGTCCTCTCGCGCCGCTAGGTGTGTGCCGCGACGGCCGCGCGCAGGGCGGCAGGGAATCTGCGTGAATGCCCGATGTAGCCGGCCAGTGACGCAGCATCGCCACTGGCCGCGTGCAGCAGCCCCAGGGCAGCGCCCATGCGCCGAGCACTCACCCGCGGCCCGCCCAGGTCCGGTCGGGCTGTTGCCGCCCGCATCCGCGACCACACGCGCGCGATTGATCCATCGGGGCTGGTCGACCAGCCGGCGTACTCCGCGGGCACCAGCGGGACAGCCTCGCGCGCGAGGAGCACGCGCTGGACATCAGATCCTCCGCGCCAGGCGCCGAAGAGCGGTTCCCGCGACGAAGCCAAGGCAGGCGAGGCCTCCAGGAGCACGACATCGTCACCGTCGTCCCCGCGTCCGAGCACCACGAGCAGGTGGCCGTCCGCCCCGGCGATGGCATCGACCACGCGGTACTGCGCCAGCAGCCGGGCATCGGCCTCGGGGAGACTCTCGCGATACTGCGCCATTTCCGAGCCCAGGTCAGGGGCGGGCCCCACCTCGGTGCCCCACGCCACCTCCGCGCGATCGCGCCGCACGACGGACCCCGGGGCAAGGAAGCGGCGCGCCGCGGTCTGTGCGGACTGCAGCGCCGCAGGCGACACCTGCTCAGCCAGCCGGCGCGACCGGCGCCGGGCCTCGGCTCGTGCAGCGTGCAGGGGTTCCGCGGCCACGGCGGCGACTCCCTGCTGGTACCCCTCCGCCAGGGCCTCTACCGCGCGCGCCGAGCGGGCACGCCGGGCGAGGTCGAGCAGATCCATCTCCCACGGGCCGGGCAGAGAGTCGTCCACGTGCACCGCATCGAGGACGCCACCGACCGGCCCCTTCACCGCGTCCAACGCATCGGCGCACATCCACACCACGAAGCCCGTCGCGCCCTCATCCAGCGCCTGCGCGAAGCCCACATCGTCGCGGAGCGCTCGTGCTCGCGTGCGCCGGTCTGCCCGGCCCAGCTCAGGATCAGACTGGGGCGGATCCGCGTAGGTCCGCCACGCGGTCATGACG
>VGBQ01000242.1 GCA_016870425.1 Actinomycetota bacterium
GCGCTAGCGCGCCCCCGAGGAACTCTCCCCTGCCTGAAACCACGTCGAGGTTGGTCGACGTGCCGAAGTCAACGACGATCGAGGGCCCGCCATAGAGGTGGTACGCCGCCATGGTGTTGACGATGCGGTCGGTGCCCACCTCCTTGGGGTTGTCGGTGAGCACGGGCACGCCCGTCTTGGTGCCGGGCTCGACGATCACCGTCGGGATGTCGTCGTGGTAGCCCTCGAGCATGTAGCGCATCTCGCGCAGCACCGCCGGCACGGTCGAGCACAGCGCGATGCCGGTGACCTCCGGCTCGTCGGCCAGCAGGCCGCGGAAGACGAGTGCCATCTCGTCCGCAGTGGAGCGCGCATCCGTCTTGATGCGCCATGACCGCACGAGCCGATCCGCCTCGAAGAGGCCGAGCACCGTGTTGGTGTTGCCGACGTCAATGGCCAGCAGCGTCACTGCGCCTCCCTGAGGTCGGCACCGATGTCGAGAACCGGCGCGGAGTGGGTCAAGGCTCCCACGGCGACGAAGTCCACGCCGGTGGCGCCCACGGCCGAGGCATCCGCGAGCGTGAGGCCGCCGGAGGCCTCGAGCTGGGCCCTCCCTGCAGTGCGGCGCACGGCTTCACGCATCTGCTCGGGCGTGAAGTTGTCGAGCAGGACAAGGTCGGCGCCAGCGACGAGCACCTCGTCGAGCTGGTCGAGCGAGTCGACCTCGACCTCGACGGGTATGCCGGGGAAGGCTTCGCGGACACGGGCGAACGCTGCGGCGACGCCGCCCGCCGAGATCACGTGGTTGTCCTTGACCAGGGCGGCATCCGACAGCGACATACGGTGATTGACACCCCCGCCGCAGCGCACGGCGTACTTCTCCAGCCTGCGCAAGCCCGGCGTTGTCTTGCGCGTGTCGCGCACGCGCGTCGGGGAGTCGCCGAGCGCATCGACCCACTGCCGGGTGGCCGTGGCGATACCGGAGAGGTGGCCCAGGAGGTTGAGCGCGGTCCGCTCGCCCAGGAGGAGGTCGCGCGTCGGCCCACTCGCGGTGAGGACGACATCGCCGGGCTCCACGCGCGTCCCGTCGTCGATCCAGCTGCAGGTCACGCGCCCCTGTGAGGCTTGGGCGAGAGCCAACGCAGCCACCGCCGCGCCCGCCGTGACGCCGCGGGCGCGAGCGACGAGGTCGAGCGTGCCGACGGCGTCCTCGTCGACCGTGGCAACCGACGTCACATCGACGCCCCCGTCGAGATCCTCGGCGATCGCGCGGTCGACGATGTCGGCGACCGCGGCAGGGTCCAGCCCCGCCGCGGAGAGTTCCTCATGGGGTTGCACGGATCACGCCTCCCTGGACAGGCACCCGCTCGGTCACGATGTCGCCCTCGGGCGTGAGCCGGGACACGAGCCGCACGCGCCAGTGCCCATCATCGCGGTCGGGGAAATCCTCGCGCCAGTGAGATCCACGCGTCTCCTCACGGATGCGAGCCTGGTGCACAAGCACCCGGGAAACGGCGTGCAGGTTGGTCGTCTCCCAGTCGTCAGTGCAGGGCACACCGCCCGGTGACGCGGCGATGCCCTCCAGGACGTCCGCGGCGCGAGCGAGGGAATCCGCGCTGCGCAGCACGCTCGCGTCGTCGCTCATTGCCTGCTGCATGACACGTCGCGCCTCCCGCGGGACGAGTGGTGCCGCGGGAGAGAGCGCCGCGACCGGTCGCGCCGCACGCGTCTCTCCGGAGAGCACCCGGCCGATGCGCGCCGCGAAGACCAGTCCCTCCAGCAGGGAGTTGGAGGCGAGACGGTTGGCTCCGTGCACGCCGGTGCAGGCCACCTCACCGCAGGCGAAGAGCCCGGGGATGGACGCGCGGCCATCGAGGTCGGTGCGCACGCCACCGGAGGCATAGTGCGAGGCCGGGGACACGGGCACGAACTCGGTGACGGGATCGATGCCGTGGGCACGGCAGGAGGCCAGGATCGTGGGGAATCTCTCCTCCCACTTGCGCTCGCCGAATCCCGTGGCGTCGAGCCATACGTGCGGAGCGCCGGTGTCGCTCATGCGCCGCATGATCGAGCGGGCCACGACGTCACGCGGCGCCAGCTCGGCCATGGGATGCACGCCCACCATGAATCTCTCGCCGACGGCGTCGACCAGCACAGCGCCTTCGCCGCGGACGGCCTCGGAGACCAGCGGCTGCTGACCGTGTGCACGCGGGCCGAGCCACAGCACCGTGGGATGGAACTGCACGAATTCCAGGTCGGCGACCTCCGCGCCGGCTCTCAGCGCGAGAGCGACGCCATCGCCGGTCGCCACCGCCGGGTTGGTCGTCTGGGCGAAGACCTGACCGAAGCCCCCGGTGGCGAGCACGACAGCGGGGGCGAGGGCCGCACCGACACCATCGCGCTGCCCCTGGCCCATGACGTGGAGGGTGACTCCCTGCGCACCGCCGTCGTCGTCGCGCAGCAGGTCAAGGACGAGCGCGCCTTCGATGAGTTCGATGCCCGGATCCAGCGCGACGGCCGCCACCAGCGCGCGTGACACCTCGGCGCCGGTGGCGTCGCCTCCGGCGTGGGCGATGCGATCGCGGTGGTGGCCGCCTTCGCGCGTGAGGGCCAAGGCCCCCGAGGCATCGAGGTCGAAGTGCGCGCCCAGCCCGATGAGCGAGCGGACGCAGTCCGGGCCCTCCGTGACGAGAGCAGCCACGGCATCGACATCGCACAGTCCGGCGCCCGCGACGAGCGTGTCGTGCAGGTGCTCCTCGGGAGTGTCGTCGTCAGCCAGTGCAGCTGCGATCCCGCCCTGCGCCCAGCGTGTGGAGCCCTCTTCCACTCGACCCTTGGTGACGAGGAGCACCGTGAGACCCGCACGTCGTGCATGCAGGGCTGCGGTGAGGCCGGCCACTCCTGATCCGACGATGACGACGTCAGCGCGGGCGATCCACCCGGGATCCGCCGCCTCCAGGCGCGTCACGACGACCCGGCGATCTGGAGGGCGACATTGTCGATGAGCCGCACATCGCCGAGGCGCACCGCGATGAGCAGGCGCCCGTCTCCCCGGCGCGGCGCGGCGAGCAGGTCGGGGCCCGTGACCGCGACGTAGTCGACATCCAGGCCCGCCGCCTCGAGAGTGGCCCTGGCTGCCTCGGCGGCATGCTCCGGGCCCGACGCGGCGGCGGCCTGCCCTGCTGCGAGCGCGCGCGGGATGACGGCTGCCTGCTCACGAGCATCCTGAGACAGGAAGCGATTGCGACTGCTCATGGCGAGTCCATCGGGCTCGCGGACGGTGGGCACGCCGACGACGATGACGGGGAAGTCCAGTGCGCGCACCATGTCG
>VGBQ01000243.1 GCA_016870425.1 Actinomycetota bacterium
GTGGTCCATCTCAACACCGCATTGCGCACGATCCCGTCCATGTGGTTCGCCGGAGTTGCGGGGGTGTCGCAGCGCGAGGTCTACCGCGAGCCCGACGAGAGCCGGAGGTCGGCGCCGGACGTGCAGTTCTAGTCCCGGTGTCCGTCGACGTGCGCGCTCACGCGATCCGCGCCCTCACCGGCCTCGTGCTGGCCGGTGCCGCAATGCTCTGGCTTGCCCCTGCAGCCTCCGCCGACTCCGAGCGGGTCATGTCCTACGACGTGACCGCGACGGTCGCCTCCGACGGTTCCCTCAACGTCACGGAGACCATCGAGTACTCCTTCGGCACGGCCGAGGATCGCCATGGCATCTTCCGCCTCATCCCCCTGTGGAGCGAGCTCCCGGACGGCAACCGGTGGATGCACCCGGTGACCTTGGAGTCGGTCTCCATGGATGGCGCGCCCGTGCCCTTCGAGACGAGCGAGGACGGCGCGCTGTTCGAGGTGAGGATCGGCGATCCTGACGTGACGATCGCGGGGTCGCACGTCTACGCGATCTCGTACGTCGTAGACGGCGCTCTGCGCTCGATGACGGCAGAGGACCTGGCCAGCGGCAATCCCTACGGATTCACGCCGGGCGACGTCGAGCTCTACTGGGATTTCATCGGTGATGGCTGGGGCGTGGACATCTACCAGGCCCAGGTCATCGTGACCGGCCCCGGATCGGTGCTCGCTGCCCAGTGCTACACCGGTTATTACGGCGAGGTCGACGCGTGCAACGACCGCATCAGCGGTGCGAGCGTGACCTTCCGGCAGGGGCTGCTCTTCCCCTACCAGGGGCTCACCGCGGTCATCGCCTATCCCGGCTCAGCGTTCACGACCCCGCCCGTGCAGCGGATCGAGTCGATGCCGCTCGACCGGGACGCCGGTCGTGTCTTCGTGCCCTGGGCGCTCGTGCTCGGCGGCCTCGGGCTCGTAGCACCGCCGCTCGTCGTGCTCTCCCTGCGCCGCCGCATCCGGGGCGTCGACATCCCTGGCGCGCCGGTGCAATTCGGCCCCCCGCGCGGACTGCGCCCGGCCGAGATCGAGGTGAGCCTCGACGGTGAGCTCAGCTCGCGTGGAGTCCTCGCCACGCTGCTCGATCTCGTGGCGCGCAAGCACATCACCCTCTCGTCCGACCCCGGAGGCTTCTTCCGCGAAGGGCGCCTCGATCTGGCCTGGTGGGGTGCCGGCACCGAGCCGCTGAAGCCCTGGGAGGAGAGGCTGACCGGCGAGATCTTCGAGGGCCGGGATCGGGCGAGCCTCGAGGGATACGACGCCGACTTCGCGGAGGCGGTCAGGCGGGTGCGCACGGACCTCACACGGGAGGCCGTGGCGGCCGAGCGGCTCGACCCGCAGGCCGGGTCCCCGCGCCGCAGCGTGGGCTGCGTGACGAGCATTGCCATGGTCCTGGCCATTGCCGCCTTCGGCTTCGGCGCCGTCACCGATAACGCGATCTTCTACGCGGGTGTCGCCCCCGTGCTCGCCGCGCTCACCGCGGGCCTCTTCATCGCGGCCTTCCTCGTGCCGGACCGCGAGACCCTCGAGACCGCGCGCTTCGAGGCGGAGGTCGAGGGCTTCAAGCGTCTCCTCGACACCGATCCCGGCGCGGCACGTCGCGATCTGGTGCAGCGCCTCGGGCTCCCCGACTATGCGGTCTACGCGACCTTCCTGCCCTACGCCGTGCTCTTCGAGTTGGAGGATTCCTGGTCGGGAGCGTTTCCTGATCTCACCCAAGAGCAGCTGCACTCCACGGGTCTCTACCTCGCCAGCACCTTCGCCGTACACAACCTGATGTCCGTCGGAGCCTCCACGGTGAGCGCCGCGTCCACACCGCCCAAGGCAGCGGGGGGCTCAGGATTCTCCGGCGGAGGAGGCTTCTCGGGTGGCGGCGGCGGAGGGGGCGGAGGCGGCTCCTGGTAGGTCACGCGCGCGCAGTGCTGGGTCGTGTCGCGCGACACGCCGTCAGACGCCGGCACAACCCAGCACTCGACGGGGCGAGCGCTAGCGTCGGATGCCGTGATGGGTAGCCCGGGCCCGTGCCCCTCCTGCGAGACCGTCGAGTTGCAGCGGCGCGGCGGCAAGGACTTCTGTCCGCAGTGCTACTACATCCAGCCGTGCTGCGACGGCGGTGAGTGCGCGGTCTGACCGATCGCCGTACGCCGATCCAGGTCGGTGTACGCCGACCCGGCCGATGCTGAATCGCCCGGCGAGCGCCGTACCCCTAGCCTGAGCGGATGCGCGCCATCCAGGTCACCCGCTTCGGCGGCCCCGAAGTCCTCGAGCTCGTCGACCTGCCCGCCCCCGACCCCATCCCGGGCCTGGAGGTCCTCGAGGTGGATGCGGCGGGCGTCAACTACGCCGACACGCACGCGGTCGAGAACTCCTATCTCTCCGCGCAGGAGCTGCCCTTCGTCCCCGGCGCGGAGGTCGTCGGTCGCACGATTGATGGCCGTCGCCTGTGCGGCTTCACGGCGTCGGGGTCGGGTGGGTACGCCGAGCGCGCTCTCGTGGCGCCCACCGCGGCATTCGAGGTGCCCGACGGTGTCAGCGATGCCGCGGCGCTCGGCCTGCTCGTGCAAGGTCTCACCGCGTGGCACCTCCTGCGCACGTCAGCGCGCATGGTGCCGGGGGAGTCCGTCGTCGTGCACGCGGCTGCGGGAGGCGTCGGCTCGCTGGCGATCCAGCTCGCCAAGCTCTGGGGCGCGGGTCGTGTCATCGCGGTGGCCTCCAGCGAGGAGAAGCGCCAGCTCGCCCTCGATCTCGGCGCCGATGTCGCGATCGATTCAGCCCCGGCCGACCTCACCGCGGCCCTCCGCGAGGCCAACGGTGGCAAGCGGGTCGACATCGTCCTGGAGATGGTCGGCGGCGCAACGACGGATGCCTCCCTGCGCGCGCTCGCGCCCTTTGGCCGCCTTGTGGTCTACGGCATGGCCTCGCGGGAGGCAGCTACGCCGATCCCGCCCACGTCGCTGATGATCGGGTCGCACAGCGTCATCGGATTCTGGCTGGTCGACTGCATGAAGGTCGACCCCGTCGGGATGGTGGGCGCGCCACTGGCTGACCTCGTCCGCCTCGTGGCGACGGGTGAGCTGCGTCCCTTGCCCGGCACGGCCTACCCGATCGAGGATGCCCGTCGCGCACACGAGGACATGCGAGCGCGTCGCACCACAGGCAAGGTGACTCTGACCACCCGGTGACCACGCGGTCGCAGGATCAGGGCTCCCGGGGTGGCAGCGCGATCTCCAGGCGCGACGCCGACAGGTCGAGATTGCGGCTCTGGGC
>VGBQ01000244.1 GCA_016870425.1 Actinomycetota bacterium
GGCGAGAACACCATCGTCCTGGACTGCGATGTCCTCCAGGCCGACGGCGGCACCCGCACGGCCGCGATCACCGGTGCCTACCTCGCCCTCGCCGATGCCATCGCCTGGGCCAAGGCCCAGGGCCACGTCAAGCGCGATCCCCTCGTCGACTCTGTGGCCGCGGTGAGCGTGGGCATCATCGACGGCGAGCCGCGCCTGGATCTGCACTACGACGACGACGTACGCGCGGCGACGGATATGAACGTCGTCATGACGGGCAGCGGCACATACGTCGAGGTGCAGGGCACGGCGGAGGGTGAGCCCTTTGACCGCGGGCTCTTGAACCAGTTGCTCGACCTGGCCGCCGCGGGCTGCGCGGACCTCACCGCGCTGCAGCGCGCCGCGCTGTCGTCGTGAGCATGCGCGTCGTACTCGCCACGCGCAACGACCACAAGGTCGACGAAGTCTCGAGGATCCTGCGCGCCGAAGGTGTCGATGTCGAGTTGGTCGCGTTGCCAGCAGACGCGCCGGATGTCGCCGAGACGGAGTCGACCTTTGCCGGCAACGCCCTCCTCAAGGCGCGGTCAGCGGCGGAGGTGACCGGATTGCCGGCGATCGCCGATGATTCGGGCCTGCGCGTCGATGCCCTCCATGGCATGCCCGGCGTGCTCTCGGCCCGATGGTCCGGGCGCCACGGTGACGACGCGGCCAACCTCGCGCTGCTCCTTGCACAGATGTCCGAGGTGCCTGACGGACGTCGGGACGCGCAGTTCGTGTGCGCCGCCGGATGGGTCGTGCCGGGCGTGAGCGAGCACGTGGTCGAAGGAGTGCTCGAGGGATCACTGGCCCATGAGGCGAGAGGCACCAACGGCTTCGGCTACGACCCGATCTTCGTCCCGGCCGGATATGCACTGACCACCGCTGAGCTCAGGCCTCACGAGAAGGACTCCATCAGCCACCGCGGGCAAGCCCTCAGGCTTCTCGCTCGCAGTTTCCTCGCCCAGTAGTCTCGCGGGGACGACGACGAAGGGACTTGCCCATGTGCACGGGGATGCGACTAGGTTGCGCCAATGGCGTCGTGGCAGGGCGCACGTGCGAGTTCGGTTTCGTGCTGGACTACGACGCGCTCTTCCTGCCGGTGGGGACGCAGTACACCGCCGCCATTCCCGGCAGTAGCGGCAAGTCGTGGACGAGCACACATGCTGTGATGGGGGCAGCCACGTTTGGCTGCCTCGCGATCATGGATGGCATCAATGATGCGGGCCTCATGGCCGCTGCGTTCTACTTCGCGGGGCAGGCCAAGTACGCCGATGTCACGCAGTCAGACGCTACGCGCGCGGTGAATCCCTCCGAGGTCCCGCACTACATCCTGGCGAACTGCGCGACCATTGATGAGGCTCTTGCAGCGATCCAGGACATCACCGTGGTCGACGTGCCCGTCCACGGCTGGGGCCCTTCGGCCCCACCGCTCCACTACGAGCTCATCGACCCCCAGGGGCGACACGTCGCCGTGGAGCCGACCGAGGCAGGATCCCTGCAGGTCACGGAGAATCCCACGGGTGCGTTCACGAACTCACCGGACCTTCCCTTCCACCTCCTCAACCTCACGCAGTACATGAACATCTCACCCGAGACGGTCCAGCAAAGTGATGTCTTCGGCGCGACGGTCACCGCCACGGGCATGGGCAGTGGCGGGCTCGGGCTCCCGGGCGACTACTCACCGCCCTCTCGGTTCGTCCGCGCTGCGTTCTTCGCAGCCAGTCACCCGACGCCCTCCACGACGATCGATGGCGTCCAGGAGCTTTTCCATCTGCTTAACGCCTTTGACATTCCCATGGGAGCGGCCAAGGTGGGCGATACGAGCGATTTCACCCAGATGACCGTCGTCCGGGACTCGCGTGAGCTCACCTACTCCTGGCGCACGTATGCGGATCAGCGCATCCGGCAGGTCAACCTCAAGCAGCTCATGGAGACGGCCCAGGGGCCTGTGCGCATCGTCATCACCCCGGTCACCGGCGACGACTCGTCGATCGACGACGTGACGGGGAGGCTGATCGACTCACCCGTCTCCACGGCGTAGGCCCTCAGTCTGGCGGCGGCCGGACTCGCTACTACGGCCAAGTCGACGTACGGTGGAGTTATGGACGCGTGGATCTGGTGGATCGTCGCCGCGGGTGTCCTCGCGGTGGCTGATGTCGTGACGGGCGGCACGCTGATCCTGCTCATGATCGCCGGGGGCGCAGCCGCGGGCGGCCTCGCCTCCGCGCTGGGTGCACCGCCCGCGATCGCCGTCGGCGTCTTCGCGCTCGTGTCCGTCGCCTGCCTGGCGCTCGTGCGCCCCATCGCCCGGCGCCATATGCGCACCCCCCGCGCCGTGCGCACCGGTGTGGCCGCCCTGGTCGGGGCGGAGGCCGTCGTCCTCGAGGCCGTCGACGGCCGTGACGGACGCATCAAACTCGCGGGAGAAGTGTGGTCGGCTCGTGCCTACGACGGCGACAGCGTCTTCGTCGTCGGGCAGCGGGTCCAGGTGCTGGAGATCGACGGGGCAACCGCCCTGATCGCCGGTTAGTCGGGAGGGATCATGGAAGCACTCATCGCCGCCATCGTCGTAGCCGCGATCGCCGTGGTGCTCGTCGCATCGACGGTGAAGGTCGTGCCGCAGGCGCACGCGCGCATCGTCGAGCGCCTCGGCCGCTATCACCGCACGCTCAACGCCGGCCTAACGTTCGTGATCCCCGTCGTCGACAAGGTCCGCGCCCGCGTCGACCTGCGCGAGCAGGTCGTGTCCTTCCCCCCGCAGCCGGTCATCACCGAGGACAACCTCGTCGTGAGCATCGACTCCGTCATCTACTTCCAGGTCACCGATCCCAAGGCGGCGACGTACGAGATCGCCAACTACCTCACCGGCATCGAGCAACTCACCGTGACCACCCTGCGCAATGTCATCGGTTCCATGGACCTCGAGGAGACTCTCACCTCCCGTGACAGCATCAATGCCCAGCTCCGCGGCGTACTCGACGAGGCCACGGGCAAGTGGGGCATCCGTGTCAATCGCGTGGAGATCAAGGCGATCGACCCGCCGCGGAGCGTGCAGGAGTCGATGGAGAAGCAGATGCGGGCTGAGCGCGACAAGCGAGCCGCCATCCTGACGGCCGAGGGTGACAAGCAGTCGGCGATCCTCACGGCCGAGGGCGAGAAGACCGCCGCGGTGCTGCGCGCCGAGGGTGACGCTCAGGCAGCCGTGCTGCGTGCGCAGGGTGAGTCCGAGGCGATCATCAAGGTGGTCGAGGCAATCCACCA
>VGBQ01000245.1 GCA_016870425.1 Actinomycetota bacterium
CACGTCGTCGGGCAGGGCGGGGGGCCCCTCGACGTGCTTCTTGCCCTCGTCGGTGATGCCCACGATGAGGGCGTCGACGTCGAGGGTGGTCACGGGTGCGGAGGTGAGGGCGATGCTCGTCATGGGCGATGACCCTAGGCCATCCGCGGGGGTCGGAGGCAGGGGTTAGCGGACGTGCGGCGGCACGAAGGGCGGTTTCGTCACCGTGAAGCGCGCCTGGCGACCGCGCACGTCGACGACCACCTCGTCGCCCTCGCTGATGGACGGGTCCAGCAACGCCAGACCGATGCCCTGCTTGAGGGTGGGCGAGAAGGTGCCACTCGTGGTCTCGCCCACGGCTGCGCCATCCACGGAGAGCGCCGGCATCTGCGGCCGGGGGATGGCCCGTTCGGCGGCCAGCAGGCCGCGCAGTCGACGCCGTGGACCGGCCGCGCGCTCGGCGACGAGTGCCTCGCGGCCGGAGAAGGCTGGCTTGTCCCAGCCCACCGCCCAGACGAGACTTGCCTGCACCGGCGTGATGTCGAGGGAGAGCTCGTGGCCGTGCAGCGGGTAGCCCATCTCCGTGCGGAGGGTGTCGCGCGCACCCAATCCCGCGGGCGTGGCTCCCGCCGCGACGACAGCGTCCCAGAGGTCCGTCACCAGGGCGGCAGGCGCGAGGACCTCGTAGCCGCGCTCACCGGTGTAGCCGGTGCGGCAGACGACGACGGGGGCATCTCTCCACATCGCGCGCACGAAGCTCATGTAGTCATGGCCGCAGGGCAGGCCCACGGCCTCGAGGATCGCGTCGCTGCGGGGGCCCTGGACGGCGAGGATGCCGTAGTCCTCGCGCTTGTCGGTGACGGTGACACCCGAGCCCGCTGCGGCCGCGGTGAGTGCTGCGACGACGGCGTCGGAGTTGCTGGCGTTGGGCACGATGAAGGCTTGGTCATCATCGATGCGGTAGACGATGAGGTCGTCGATGACACCACCGGACTCATCGCAGAGAAGGTTGTACTGCGCCTGCCCTGCGCCCACGCGATCGAGGTCATTGGCGACGACCGTGTTGAGCCACGCGATGGCGCCGGGCCCGGTCACTTCGGTGTAGCCCATGTGCGAGACATCGAAGACGCCGACGTCTTGGCGGACCGCGGTGTGCTCCGCCACCGTGCCGGCGTACTCGATGGGCATGTCCCACCCGCCGAAGTCGGCCATCTTGGCGCCGAGGTCGGTGTGACGGGAATGCAGTGGTGTCTGGCGCAGGGTCATGCGCTGACGCTAGCGCCCACGGCGAGTACGACGATCGCGATGGTCGTGGATGTTTCGACCGCTGCCCCGAGCACGTCGCCGTTGATGCCACCGAGGCGTCCCGCGGAGCGGGCCACCAGGCCCAGGGCAAGGGCGAGTCCGGCGATCACCGCGAGCGCGGGCGCCCACGCGACGCCGGTGAGCCACGCCCCCGCTGCTGCCGCGAGGCCCAGTGCGATGACGACCCACGCGAGTGCGGCGGTGCGCGGCACCGTGCCGGCCACGAGCGCGCCGAGCCCCTCGGGGCTCGCCGCGGGGATGCCGCGCGAGCACGCGACCATCGCGCCCAGGCGTCCGGTGACGACGGCCACGATGAGCGTGAGGGCACCCCAGCCCGCATCACTAGCCACTGCAAGTGCCGCGACCTGCGCGAGGAGCACGAGTAGGACGGTGACGACACCGAAGGGACCCACATCGCCGCGCCGCGCGATCTCCAGGGCGGCATCGCCGCGACGTCCACTGCCGAGCGCATCCGCCGTGTCGGCCAGACCGTCGAGGTGCAGTGCGCGGGTGAGGTAGGCGAGTGTGGCGATGGCCAGGACGGCGGCCAGGAGCGCGCCCAGCGTCGATGGCACGAGTGCGCGCACGCCGACCAGCACGGTGGCCGCGATCACGCCGAGGAGCAGTCCGACGAGCGGCGCCAGGAGGATCGCGGTGCGGGCCACGCGACGATCCACGCCGTCGATCGCGCCGACGGGGATCACGGTGAGCAGCCCGACCGACAGGCGCAGCCCCTTCACTCCGCGGGTTCCTCGGCGGTGCTCACGCCGGCTTCGGCGAAGGTGAGCATCTCGCCCAGCGCCGCAGCGGCAGCGGCGACGAGCGGCACAGCGAGCAGCGCGCCCGTGCCCTCACCGAGGCGCATCTGCAGGTCGAGCAGCGGGGTGAGGTCGAGCCGGCCGAGAGCTGCGGAGTGCGCGGGCTCGGTGGAGCGATGCCCCGCCTGCCACCAGTCGCGTGACTTATACGCCGCGCGATGTGCGATGAGGGCGGCCGCGGAGACGACCGTGCCGTCGAGGAGCACCGGTGTGCGCCGCGCCGCTGCGCCGAGGAGCAGGCCGACCATGGCGGCGAGGTCAGGCCCGCCGATGGTGGCGAGGAGTTCGAGGGGTGCGCCCTTGTGCGGCTTGCCGCGGCGCATGGCATCGCGCACGGCCGCGGCCTTGCGCATCCACGTGGCGTCGTCGATGCCCGTGCCCCGACCGACTACGGAGAGGATGTCTGCCGGCGCGAGAAGGCCGATGATCGCTGAAGCCGCCGTGGTGTTGCCGATGCCCATGTCGCCGACGATGAGCAGGTCGGCGCCCGCGTCGATCTCCTCATCCGCGATCGCCACCCCCAGACTGAACGCACGCGCGGCCTCTTCCGCGGTCATCGCGTCCTCGCGGTCGATGGAGCCGCTCGCGCGGCGGATCCGACTCGCGGCCACGCGTGGGTCCAGATCGTCCGCGTAGTCCGCGGGCGCATCGACGGACACATCGACGACGCGCACGTGCGCGCCGACCTGGCGTGCGAGGGCGTTGGCCGCGGCGCGCTCCGACAGGAACGTGCGCACCATCTGAGCGGTCACCTCGGGCGGGTAGGCCGAGGTGCGCGCGGTGCGGGCGACGCCGTGATCGCCCGCGACGATCACGAGCACGGGCCGCTGCGGCGGCGCGGGAGGGCACTCGCCGCGCACTGCAGCCCACCAGGTGCCAAGGTCCTCGAGACGTCCGAGCGCGCCGGCAGGCTTGGTGAGCGAGCGCCAGCGCGCCGTCGCCTCCTGCCCGGATGCACGGTCCGGCCATTCGATACGTGTGACGACCTCGGCGACCACGTCGGTGACGTCCGCGTGACTGGGATCGATCTCGTCAGCCACGGCCGTCTCCGATATCCATAACGCGTCCGGCAACCATGAGCGTCACGGTGTCGCAGGCAGCGCCGATG
>VGBQ01000246.1 GCA_016870425.1 Actinomycetota bacterium
CGGGCTGATGTCGGCCGGCTTGGTGTAGATGGACGGCGGCGTATTCGGCATGGCCCAAGGCTAGGCGACGTCGACGTCAGCGGGCGGCGGTGCCCTCGACGTAGTCGTCGTCGCCTGAGTCGATCCAGCTCATGAGTCCGCGCAACTCGCGCCCGGTCTCCTCGATCGGATGCTGCTCGCCCTGGGCGCGGAGAGCCTTGAACTCCGGACCCCCGGCCTCCTGGTCGGCCATGAAGCGGGCGGCAAAGGAGCCGTTCTGCACGTCGGCGAGCACGGCCTTCATGTTCTCCTTGACGCGCTCGTCGATCACCCTCGGACCGGAGACGTAGTCGCCGTATTCTGCTGTGTCGGAGACGCTCCAGCGCTGCTTGGCGATGCCGCCTTCATACATCAGGTCAACGATGAGCTTGAGCTCATGGAGGCACTCAAAATAGGCGACCTCGGGCTGGTAGCCGGCCTCGACGAGGGTCTCGAAGCCGTACATGATGAGCTGCGAGGCGCCGCCGCACAGCACAGCCTGCTCGCCGAAGAGGTCGGTCTCGGTCTCCTCGGTGAAGGTGGTCTTGATGCCGCCGGCGCGCAGCGAGCCGATCGCCTTGGCGTAGGACAGTGCGAGCGGCCACGCCTGACCGGTGAAGTCCTGCTCGACAGCGACGATCGCGGGCACCCCGCGACCCGCGACGTACTCGCGGCGCACCAGGTGACCCGGGCCCTTGGGGGCCACCATGCACACGTCGACGGTCGCGGGCGGGTTGACGTAGCCGAAGCGGATGTTGAAGCCGTGCGCGAAGAAGAGCGCGTCGCCCTCCTGCAGGTTGGGAGCGATCGCCTCGGCGTAGAGCTTCTTCTGCACCGGGTCCGGCACGGTCATCATGATGAGATCGGCCTCGGCCGCGGCCGTGGCCGGATCGACAACCCGCAGGCCCTCCTCCTCGGCCTTGGCGCGGCTCTTGGAACCGGGTGCGAGACCGACACGTACGTCGACCCCGCTATCGCGCAGGCTCAGCGAGTGCGCGTGGCCCTGGCTGCCGTAGCCCATGATCGCGACGACGCGGTTCTGGATGATGGACAGGTCGGCATCGGCGTCGTAGAACAGCTCGGCCACGGGGACTCCTTCGGGGATGGGCAGGGGACGAGGGTATCGGGAGGTGTTGGGCGTCAGGCCGTACGGTCGATCGGGCGCAGGGCTCGGTCGCTCATGGACCGGCCGCCGCGGCTGGCAGCGATGACCCCCGAGCGGACCAGCTCCTTGATGCCGTAGGGCTCGAGCAGTCGCAGCAGCGCCTCGACCTTCTCATCGTCGCCCGTGACCTCGATCGTCACGGCATCGAGGGCGACGTCGACGACCTTGGCGCGGAAGAGCTGCACCACCTCGAGGATGCTGGAGCGCTGACCCGCATCGGCCTTCACCTTGACGAGGGCGATGGCGCGCTGCACGGAGGTGGCTTCGTCGAGCTCGACGATCTTCAGGACGTTGACGAGCTTATTGAGTTGCTTGGTGACCTGCTCGAGCGGGAGACCGGTGACGTTGACCACGATCGTCATGCGCGAAACCTCGGGCACCTCGGTGGGTCCGACAGCGAGCGACTCGATGTTGAAGCCCCGGCGCGAGAAGAGACTGGCCACGCGGGCCAGGACACCGGGCTTGTCCTCGACGAGGACGGACAGGGTATGCCGACTCATCTCATTCCTCCGAGTCCCATGACGGCGCCATCTCGCGCGCCACCAGGATGTCGTCGTTGCTCGTGCCCGCCGCAACCATCGGCCAGACCATGGCGTCGCGGTGGACGACGAAGTCGATGACGACCGGGGCGTCGTTGATGGACAGGGCCTTCTCGATGACCGAGTCGACCTCCTCCGGTGTCTCGCAGCGCAGGCCGTAGCAGCCGTAGGCGTCGGCGAGCTTGACGAAGTCCGGCAGGCGGTGACTGTGCAGATCGGTCTCGGAGTAGCGCTCGTTGTAGAAAAGCGTCTGCCACTGCCGCACCATGCCCAGGCTGGAGTTGTTGATGAGGGCGACCTTGATCGGGATCTCATTGATCGTGCAGGTGACGAGCTCCTGGTTGGTCATCTGGAAGCAGCCGTCGCCGTCGATGGCCCAGACGACCGAGCCCGGCATGCCGACCTTCGCTCCCATGGCGGCGGGTACGGCGTACCCCATCGTGCCGAGCCCACCGGAGTTGAGCCAGGTGCGGGGCTTCTCGTACTTCACGAACTGTGCGCCCCACATCTGGTGCTGGCCCACGCCCGCCGCCATGATCGCGTCGGGTCCGCTGAGCGCACCGAGGCGCTCGATGACGTACTGCGGCGACAGGCTGCCGTCGTCAGGCAGGTCGTAGCCAACCGGGTAGGTGTCGCGCCAGCGGCCCAGCTGCGCCCACCAGGCCTCGTAGTCGCCCTGGCGCCCGGCGGCCATCTCCTCGCGCAGTGCGGCGACGAGCTCGGTCATGACCTCGCCCACGTCTCCCACGATCGGCACGTCCGCGTGGCGGTTCTTGCCGATCTCCGCGGGGTCGATGTCGGCGTGGATGACGGTCGCGCCCGGGGCGAAGGTCGAGAGCTTGCCGGTGACGCGATCGTCGAAGCGCGCTCCCAGGGTAACGAGGAGATCGGACTTCTGCAGGGCACCGACCGCGCCGACGCTGCCGTGCATGCCGGGCATGCCCATGTGCAGGGGATGGCTATCCGGGAAGGCCCCGCGCGCCATGAGGGTGGTGACGACGGGCAGTCCGGTGAGCTCGGCGAGCTCGCGCAGCTGTGCAGACGCATTGGCGCGGATGACTCCGCCCCCGACGTACAAGACGGGTCGCGACGACTCGAGGATGAGCCGGGCGGCCTCGCGCACCTGCTTGGAGTGCGGCTTGGTCACGGGGTGGTAGCCCGGAAGCGAGATGTCGCTCGGCCACTCGAACGTCGTCATCGCCTGCAGGGCGTCCTTGGAGACGTCCACGAGCACAGGACCGGGGCGACCGGAGCTGGCCACGTAGAAGGCCTCGGCGATCGCACGCGGGATCTCATCGGGATTGGTCACCAGGTAGTTGTGCTTGGTGATCGGCATCGTGATGCCGCGGATGTCGGCCTCCTGGAAGGCGTCCGTGCCGATCGCCGAGCTCGGCACCTGCCCGGTGATGGCCACCATCGGCACCGAGTCCATGTGCGCGTCGGCGATCGGCGTGACGAGGTTGGTCGCGCCCGGGCCACTCGT
>VGBQ01000247.1 GCA_016870425.1 Actinomycetota bacterium
ACGAAGCTCAGGAGCCCTGCAACTCCGTAGAGCACGGCCCACCTGCGGGTGGACGGGGACCATCCCGGTGGGGTGCCGGTGTCGGCGCGGACACAGCGGATACCCACGATGACGCCACCGAGCGTGCGTCCCCAGATCGCCATGAGCGGCACGGTGTAGAGCGCGGTGAGTGCCACGAGAATGAGCAGGGGCAGCCACGACGGCAAGGAGATGGACGCATCGATGGTGCGCTGGCCGGACTGGGCGTCAATGCGCACACGAGTGACGCCGCTGGTGAGTCCCTCCAATGCCGACGCGAGCACGCCTGCGACGGCGATGAGGATGGCCGCGTCAATAGCGGCACCCGCGACCCGGCGGAGCATGGGCGCGACAGCGAAGGACGGCCTGGCCTCACGGTGGGGCTTGCGGGCAGTCGCCGCGCGCGGCGGGCGCATGGTGCTAGCCATCGGTCCGCCTTTCCGGCCACGAGGCGACGGCGAGTGCGCCCAGACCCACGGCGCCCAGCCCCGCCAGGCCCACCCACGCGGGTGAGGGACCCACCGCGCTGAGAGCAGCGGTGCCCGCCGAACCTGTCGTCAGCCACGAGGCGATCGCGAGGATGCCGCCGGCCACGGCCGCCGTCGACAGCGCGCACAGGGCACCACGCATCGCCACGCATCCGCGTCGGCGTAGGAACCATCCCGCCAGCAACCCCGCCACGACACCTGCGAGCGGGAACATCGCAGCGCCAGAGGGCACCTGGCCCGGGAGTGCGGCCAGCAGTGGGAAGCCGGGCAGAGCGGCATCGGAGAGCTCGGCGTACGGCGACACGACCGAGCCCGCGGACACGGTGACCCCGGGCCCGAGCAGGTAGGCGATCGCCCACACGATGGCGATCGGCACATAGGCAAGGGTGAGCACCGCGAGCAGCAGCAGACCGGACGCTCCCGCATCCAATCCCACGATCAGGCCGGTGATGTCGTTGACGCGCGCGACCACGGCGATGGCGAGCACGCCTCCCGCGGCGACGACGAGCGCAAGGAGCGCGATCGTGCCCGCAGCAAGGATGTCGCGCACCTGCTCGGGCAGACGTGAGGGCGAGATGACCCCCGTGCGGCGAAGGCTCACGACCACCGTGACCGTGAAGGCCAGTGCGGCACCGGTCAAGGCGGCCCGGGGCACGGCCGGGTCCAGCGAGCGAGCGAGCGCGGCGACGACGGCAGCGACAGCGGCGAAGCCCGCGGCCGCAGCCAGGGCGACGACCGCGACCTCGGTGCCGCGTGCAACCGCGGACGCATCAGTCGCCCAGCGGGCGGCGCCCACGAGCGCGACGATGGGGAGCAGGGCAAAGCCCAGGGGAAGAAGGCTGAGGGTCACGCCAGCGATGGTCGGCGGCACGCCCAGGCCGGCAAGCCAGGCGCCAGAGGCGACCTCGAGCATCTGGGTCCACTCCTGGGCCCCGGAGGGATCGAGCATCCATGCGGCGAGAGCGATCACCACGAGCACCAGCAGGCTCAGGCCCGCAGCAGCAGCACCCCCGACCGCACCCGCCACGACCAGGGGCAGGGGTGCCGCAGGCACCTGCCGGGCAGGAGGCGCCGAGCGCGCGGTCAGGCTCACCGGACAAGACTGTCAGGGAACCGCCGCCCGATGAGGGAACGGCACGCGGGCATCGCAGGCCACACGAGCACCACCCGTACAGGCCGAGGCGCCTTAGCCGCGGAGCAGGGACCTCATCAGACGCGCGGCTTCACTCGGGGTCCGGCCGACACGCACCCCGACCGCCTCGAGCGCTTCCTGCTTAGCAGCAGCCGTGCCGGATGACCCCGAGACGATCGCGCCGGCGTGGCCCATCGTCTTGCCCTCGGGGGCGGTGAAGCCCGCGACGTAGCCCACGACCGGCTTGGTGACGTTGTCGGCGATGAACGCCGCTGCACGCTCCTCGGCATCGCCACCGATCTCACCGATCATGACGATCGCCTCGGTCGCCGGATCGGCCTCGAAGGCGGCCAGGCAGTCGATGTGGGTCGTGCCGATGATGGGGTCTCCGCCGATGCCCACGCAGGTGGAGAAGCCGATGTCATTGAGCTCGTACATCATTTGGTAGGTCAGGGTGCCGGACTTCGAGACCAGGCCGATCGGGCCGGGACCGGTGATGTCCGCGGGAATGATGCCGGCGTTGGAGACTCCGGGAGAGATGATGCCCGGGCAGTTGGGGCCGATGATGCGTGTCGATCCGGCGTTGATGGCGTATTGGAAGAACTGCGCCGTGTCATGCACCGGGATGCCCTCGGTGATAACGACACACAGCGGAATCTCCGCGTCGACCGCCTCCTCGACAGCAGCCTTCGCGAAGCGTGGCGGCACGAAGACGACGCTGACGTTGGCACCCGTGGCCGCCATGGCCTCCCCGACATCGCTGAAGACCGGGATCCCGTCGACTTCCTGGCCTCCCTTGCCGGGAGTGACTCCCGCGACGACCTGGGCGCCGCTCGCCACCATGCGGCGCGTGTGCTTGGTGCCCTCGGACCCGGTCATGCCCTGCACGAGTATGCGGCTGTCGCCATCGAGCCAGATCGTCATGCGGCACCTCCGGCGAGCGACGCGACGCGACGCGCTGCGTCGTCCATGGTCTCCACCATCTCGACGAGGGGGTGGTTGAACTCCGTGAGGATGCGACGTCCCTCCACGGCATTGTTGCCGTCAATGCGGCACACGATGGGCTTGGTGACCGGAGTGCCGCGCTCGGCGAGCGCTCCGACCGCCTGCACGATTCCATTGGCGACGGCATCGCACGAGGTGATACCGCCGAAGACATTAACGAAGGCGGCTCGGACGTCTGGATCGCCCAGCACGATGTCAAGGCCATTCGACATGACCTCAGCGCTCGCCCCTCCGCCGATGTCGAGGAAGTT
This sequence comes from Actinomycetota bacterium, assembly GCA_016870425.1. Taxonomy (GTDB): domain Bacteria; phylum Actinomycetota; class Actinomycetes; order S36-B12; family S36-B12; genus Mxb001. The sequence goes on from VGBQ01000247.1 coordinate 2,895, forward strand.
TGCCGGGCGTACGCCGCCAAACTCCTCCCCGGCGTAGGCGACGACATCGAGGGTGCTCATCACCAGGCCCGCACCGTTGCCGATGATGCCGACTTCTCCCTCGAGCTTGACGTAGTTGAGGTCGAACTCCTTGGCGCGCAACTCGATGGGATCCGTCGCCTCCTTATCGACGAGGTCCGCGTGCGATGCGTGCCGATAGTGGGCGTTGTCGTCGAGGGTGACTTTGCCGTCGAGAGCAAGCACACGGCCATCGCCGGAGAGCACCAGGGGATTGACCTCCACGAGAGTGGCGTCCTCCTGAACC
>VGBQ01000248.1 GCA_016870425.1 Actinomycetota bacterium
GCCTCTTGCGTGACAAGGGCTCGTCGGTCGTTGCGCTGACGGGCCTGCTCTCGACGTTCCTGGCGCTGCTGCTCACATCGCTCCTCACCTCCGGGCTCGCGATCGACGGCATCTCCACCTGGGTCCTGGCCACCTTGATCATCTGGCTTATCTCGGTGCTCATCTGGTTCATCCCCGGCCCGTGGCGCGCCCAACGCCGCGAGACCGACGCCAAGAAGAAGGACTAGGTCGTGACGTACCAGGGCACGTGGGAGTCCGTCAGCACGCATCCGCTGCCCGCTTGGTACGACGACGCGAAGCTCGGGGTCTTCCTGCACTGGGGGCTCTACTCGGTGCCGGGTTGGGGGCCGCAGGTTGCCGACATCCAGCAACTCCTGCACGACGAGGGCCCCGAGGGGATGCTGAGGAACAACCCGTATGCGGAGTGGTATCGCAACACGATGCAGATCGAGGGTAGCCCCACGCAGGTTCATCACGAGCAGACCTATGGCAAGGACTTCCCCTACGACGGATTCATCCCGGCGTTCAACGCCGGTGCTAACGCCGCTGACCTCGATGCGATCGCCGACCTGTGTGCCTCAGCCGGCGCGAAGTATGTCGTCCTGACCACCAAGCACCACGAGGGATTCCGGCTCTGGCCCTCGCAGCTGCCCAATCCACACAGGGGGCTCTACAACGCCGAGCGCGACATCGTCGGAGACATGTCGGCCACCGTGCGCTCCCACGGCATGCGCATGGGGCTGTACTACTCGGGCGGCTACGACTGGCCGTTCAACGGCGCGGTCCTCAAGCACCCGGCCGACGCGATGCTGGCCGTGCCTGGGTCACAGGAGTACGTCAACTACGCCACCGCCCAGGTGCGCGAGCTCATCGACGCCTATGCACCTGACGTGCTGTGGAATGACGTGGCGTGGCCGCCCGGAGGCAATCTCGCCGACCTCTTCGCCTACTACTACAACCACGTGCCCGAGGGCGTCATCAATGACCGTTGGATCGAGCCCACCGGCCGACGCAACATCGTGTCCGACACGCTCAGTCGCGCGGCAGGCGACCTCATTCAGTTGATGTGGAAGCACATCCCCGAGGACAGCAAGAAGCTCACCTTCCCCGGAGCCCACTGGTACGACTTCAACACACCCGAATACACGGTCTTCCACGACATCCAGGCCAAGAAGTGGGAGGCAACCCGCGGAGTCGGCCACTCCTTCGGCGCGAATCGCAATGAGCGACCGCAGGACATCGTCACGACCACCGAGCTCGTGCGTCTCCTGGTCGATGTCGTGTCCAAGAACGGCAATCTCCTCATCGGCATCGGCCCCGATGAGCACGGCCGCATCGTCCCGGAGCAGCAGGCACCGCTGCACGGACTGGGGGCCTGGATGGCCGGCAACGGCAAGGCGATCTACGGCTCGCGACCGTGGACCACGCCCGAGACGACGACGTCGGAGGGCACCGACGTGCGGCTGTGGCAGAACAACGGTCAGGTGTACGCCGCCCTGCTGGACCTGCCCGGCACCCGCACCTTCACGCTGCGCGGCATCGACGGCCGGTCAGTCGATGACGTGCACATCGTCGGCAGCCGCGCCAAGGTCGGCATCGGTGAGCGTGACGGACTGGTCGAGATCTCCCTGCCTGAGCGCGTGCCCGTTGAGCCGGCGTATGTGTTGAGGCTGGGCTCAGGGGTGCGCGCGACCGAGTAGGCGTCTCGCCTAGGCGACGTCCGGTGCTGTCTCCAACTCCTTCATCGCTGCCGCGTTGAGCGTCACGAGTGCTGCATCGCAGTTCTCGCGCAGATGATCCATGGAGCCCGTGCCCGGGATCGGCAGCATGACGGGCGAGCGCTGCAGCAGCCAGGCCAGGGCGACCTGCGCCGGGGTGCAGTCATGGCTGGCCGCGATCTGCGCGAGCGGGCCGTCTGGGGCGACGAGGGCGCGATTGCCGAGGGGGAACCACGGGATGAAGCCGACGCCCTGCTCGGTGCAGTGATCGAGCAATGGCTCGCTCTGCCGCAGGCCCGCGTGGAAGAGGTTTTGCACGCTCACGATCTCCATGACCTTGCGCGCGCGCTCCAGCTCCTCGATCGAGACCTCCGACAGACCCACGTGTCGGATAAGGCCCTCGTCCTGCATCTCCTTGATGACGCCGAACTGCTCATCCTCGGGGACCTGCGGGTCGATCCGGTGCAGTTGCCACAGGTCGATGCGGTCGACGCCGAGTCGGCGCAGTGACATCCGCACGCACTGGCGGAGGTATTCCGGGCGCCCCACTGATGCCCACTGGTCCGGGCCCTGGCGCGTGAGTCCACCCTTGGTCGCGATGATCACGCCCCGGTAGGGGTCACTCGCGTTGCCCGTGTGCAGCGCTTCGCGCAGCAGGTCTTCGCTGACGAAGGGGCCATAGGAGTCTGCGGTGTCGATGAAGTCCACGCCCAGGTCGACGGCCTCGCGGATCACCCGGGTCGCTTCATCGCGGTCGGGTGGGTCGCCCCAGATGCCGGCGCCGGTGACGCGCATGGCCCCGAAGCCGAGGCGGTAGACGGTCATGGGATCAGACGTGCCCAGGGTGAAGGTGCCGGAGGAGTGGACCGGCTTGGTCGGTTGGCTCGAAGTCATGGGTGCATCCCACCATGCGATGGAGGCCCTAGGGTGAAGCGGTGTCCGCTTCACCCATGCCCCGCAAGGGAATCCGCCGTGGAGGACAGCAGTACGAAGCCATTCACGAGGCGCTGGCGGAAGCGGCCCTGCACGCCCTGGCGGCGGACGGTTACGACGGCGTCACGCATATGGCTGTTTCCGGGTCCGCGGGTGTTTCGGAGCGCACTGCCTTCCGCCACTACCCCACCAAGCTCGAGCTTGCCATAGCCGGTATCCAGCAACTCCCGACCTACGAGGGTTGGCTCGACGGCCCCGGGACGTGCGCGGAGCGCCTACGCCGAGGCCTGTCCATCGGCGCTCAGCATCCGGAGTGGGTGGTGCCGGTCATCGCTGCCTGTGTGGCTCAGCGCAATCTCGAGCCAGATCTGCTGCGTGCCGTGCGTGAGCATGTGCTGATGCCTCGTACTGAGTCCATGCGCAGGTACGTCGAGGAGGGACGCCGCTCCGGGGAGTTGCGTGAGACTTTGACGGCCGAGTCCATGGCTGCCCTTGACCTGGGCCTGTTCCTGCGGAGCGCGACTGGGATGTTCGC
>VGBQ01000249.1 GCA_016870425.1 Actinomycetota bacterium
GCTGCTCCTCGCCGCGGCACGCAACATCGTGCCGGCCAATCTCGCCCTGAAGAACGGCGAGTGGAAGCGCTCGAAGTACAACGGCGTCGAGCTCTCGGAGAAGACCGTCGGCATCGTGGGGCTTGGTCGCATCGGCGTGCTTGTCGCCCAGCGCCTGTCGGCATTCGGAGTGACGATCATTGCCTACGACCCCTACGTCCAGCCGGCCCGTGCGGCCCAGATCGGCGTGCGCCTCGTGCCGCTCGATCAGCTCATGACCGAGTCGGACTTCATCACCGTGCACCTGCCCAAGACCCCCGAGACGGCCGGCCTCATCGGCGAGGAGCAGCTCAAGCTTGCCAGGCCGACGATGTACCTCGTCAACGCTGCGCGCGGCGGGATCGTCGACGAGGACGCTCTCTACCGCGCGATCTCCGAGGGTCGCGTGGCCGGAGCCGGCCTGGACGTCTACGCCAAGGAGCCCTGCACCGACTCTCCGCTCTTCGGCCTGGAGACCGTGGTGGCGACGCCGCACCTGGGAGCCTCCACCGATGAGGCCCAGGAGAAGGCGGGCATCGCCGTCGCCAAGTCGGTGCGCCTGGCGCTTGGCGGCGAGCTCGTGCCGGATGCCGTCAATGTGCAAGGTGGTGTGCTCGCCGAGCCCATCCGTCCGCTGGTCCCGGTGGCCGAGCGCCTCGGCGCGATCGCCAGCGGCATCGCCGACGGCGCACTGCAGCGCATCGATGTCGAGGTGCGCGGCGAGGTGGCCGAACTCGATGTGCGCGTGCTCGAGCTCGCCGCCCTCAAGGGAGTCATGCAGGGGCTCGTCCACGACCCCGTGTCCTACGTGAATGCGCCCGTCCTCGCCCAGCAGCGCGGCGTCGAGGTGGCGCTCACCACCGATCGCGACAGCGAGGACCATCGCAATTTCGTGCGCGTCCGTCTCACGCTCAACGACGGCACCTGGGTGAGCGTCGCAGGCACGGCCGCGGGACCCAAGGGCATCCACAAGCTGGTCGAGGTGGACCGTTTCGACATCGACGTCCCCATCAGCGAGCACATGGCGTTCTTCCGCTACCACGACCGCCCCGGTGTCGTCGGCACCGTGGGCCGCATTCTGGGCGAGGCGGGCGTCAACATCGGGGGCATGCAGGTCAGCCCCGATGACTCGGGTGAGCACGCGGTCATCGTGCTCACCGTCGACCAGCCCGTGTCTGCTGGGGTCCTCGACCGGATCACGGCTGAGATTGGCGCGCACACCGGCCGCGCGGTCGACCTCGCCTTCTAGCCCCCCGTCTCGCACCATTGCGCCGAGTGGTCGCTATCTCGGCGCGTTAGCGGCCAGTCAGCGCAATGGTGCGTCTGGGGGTGGCGGCGCTTTAGGCAGCGTCGCGCACGGCCCGATTGACCGCACTCACGATCGCCTTAAGCGATGAAGTCGTGATCGAGGGGTCGATGCCGACTCCCCACAGCACGCGGCCATCGACGGCACACTCGACGTAGCTCGCCGCCTTCGCGTCGCCACCGGCTGACATCGCATGCTCGGCGTAGTCCAGGACGCGTACGTCGATGCCGTGCTGGGCCAGGGCGTCGCAGAAGGCCGCAACCGGGCCGTTGCCGCGGCCGGTGATCGGGACCTCGGTGCCCGAGTCCAGGAGCACCACGTCCACAGACGTATCGCCATCGATGTCCGACTCCTGCTTGACCGACTTGAGGGCGAAGCGGCCCCACGAGGCAGCGGGATCGGGGAGGTATTCCGCCGAGAAGGACGACCACATCACCTCGGGCGACACCTCGCCGCCCTCCTCGTCGGTCATCCGCTGCACGACCTGGGAGAACTCGATCTGGAGCCTGCGGGGGAGTTCGAGCTTGTGCTCGGTGCGCATGATGTAGGCGACGCCGCCCTTGCCCGACTGCGAATTCACGCGGATGACGGCCTCGTAGGTGCGGCCGACGTCCTTGGGGTCGATGGGCAGGTAGGGGACCTCCCAGCGGAAGTCGTCGACCGGCACTCCGGCAGCGGTCGCGTCGATCTCCATGTGGGACAGGCCCTTGTTGATGGCGTCCTGGTGGGAGCCGGAGAAGGCGGTGTAGACGAGGTCACCGCCGTAGGGATGGCGCTCGTGGACGGGGATCTGGTTGCAGTACTCGACGGTGCGGCGGATGTCGTCGATGTCGCGCATGTCCAGCTGCGGGTCGATGCCCTGACTGAAGAGGTTCATACCCAGCGTGATGAGGCAGACATTGCCGGTGCGCTCGCCATTGCCGAAGAGGCAGCCCTCAATGCGGTCGGCACCGGCCATGTAGCCCAGTTCCGCGGCCGCGACCGCGGTGCCGCGGTCGTTGTGGGGGTGCAGCGAGAGGATCACGCTGTCGCGGCGGGCCAGATGGCGGTGCATCCACTCGATCGAGTCGGCGTACACATTGGGGGTGGCCATCTCGACGGTGGCGGGCAGGTTGAGAATCACCTTGCGGTCGGGAGTGGGCTGCCACACCTCGGTGACGGCGTCGCACACCTCGACGGCGAACTCCAGCTCCGTGCCGGTGTAGGACTCGGGGGAGTACTCGAAGTAAACCTCGGTCTCGTCGGCGATCTGCTCGGCGTACTTCTTGCACAGTTGAGCGCCGTGCACGGCGATGTCCTTGATGCCATCCTTGTCGAGGCCGAAGACCACGCGTCGCTGCAGGGTCGACGTGGAGTTGTAGAGGTGCACGATTGCCTGCTTGGCTCCGCGGATTGCCTCGAAGGTGCGCTCGATGAGGTGCTCGCGTGACTGGGTGAGCACCTGGATGACGACATCGTCGGGGATGAGGTCTTCCTCGATGAGCTGGCGCACGAAGTCGAAGTCCGTCTGCGAGGCCGACGGGAAGCCGACCTCGATCTCCTTGAAGCCCATCGCGACGAGCAACTCGAACATCCGCTTCTTGCGCGCGGGCGACATGGGGTCAATGAGGGCCTGGTTGCCGTCGCGCAGGTCGACCGCGCACCAGCGCGGGGCCTCGGTGATGACGGCCGCGGGCCAGGTGCGGTCGGGCAGGTCGACGGGGCGGTAGGCGGCGTAGCGCTGCCACGCCATGGGGGAGGGCTGCTGCGGATTGCGCTGATCGTCGGTGTGGGTGCTCATGTCCTTAGGTCTCCTGTCGAGAGGCGGGGACCGGCGTGCAAGGACTCCGCGACGAGGGGGCCGGCGTGGGCCCCTAGTGGGA
>VGBQ01000250.1 GCA_016870425.1 Actinomycetota bacterium
GATGGTGACCTCTTCACGCAGTTCCCCGATCGTCTCCTCGATGCGCCGTGTCGAGGTCGGGTCGAGAGCGGAGCATGGCTCGTCCATGAGGAGCACCTTGGGCTTGATCGCCAGGGAGCGCGCAATGCACAGGCGCTGCTGCTGCCCGCCAGAGAGGCCGCCGCCCGGGGCGCGAAGCCGATCGCGCACCTCCTTCCACAGGCCCGCTTTGGTGAGGCAGTGCTCGACGAGCTCATCCTTCTCGTCGTGACTTGCATGGACCCCGTTGAGCTTCAAGCCGGCGATGACGTTGTCGTAGATGCTCATGGCCGGGAAGGGATTCGGCTTCTGGAACACCATGCCGATCTGGCGTCGCGCATCGGTGATGCGCACGCTCGGCGCGTAGATGTCCTCACCGTCCAGGAGGACCTCGCCGGCGATGCGGGCGCTGATGACCAGTTCGTGCATGCGATTGAGCGACCGCAGGAAGGTCGACTTGCCGCACCCCGAGGGACCGATGAGGGCCGTGACCTGGCCCGCCGGCATGAGCAGCGACACGCGGTCGAGCACGAGGTGAGTGCCGAACCAGCAGGAGATATCGATGGCCTGGATGGAGTAGAGCTCCGGCGCGGCGGCCGTCGTCGCATCGTCGGCGGTCATGGTCATCGAGTGTCCCTTCAGAGCAGGTTCGGGAGGATTCGCAGGGCACTCATCGAGGCCATGACACCGGCGAAGAAGACGATGGGGGCAGCGACGAGCCAGGCCTGCCACTTACCCCAGCGCACGACGAGCCAGACGGTCGCCACTGCGACCACGAGCAGCAACTGCAGCCACAGCAGGAGCGGCACCAGGCCGGCGGGGTCCCCGGCCATGGCCATCTCGGCGGGGTCGAGCGCCGCCGCGGTGATGATGCGCCCGGGAGCGGGCTGAGCAGCCGTCACCAGTTGGGCGTCGACACGCAGCAGGTCGGTCGGCATGAAGCGAGGCCCCATCGCGGTGACGAGGGTGAGTCGGCCCTGACCCTGTTGCAACGTGGGTGGCAGCGGATCACCGGGGCGACGTACGCCGGTGACGACGTACTCCGCCGGCCCTTGGCCGGTCGTCGCGACGATCGTCATCCCGGGCTGGAGGATCTCGAGTTGGCCGAAGGGGCCACCGAAGGCCGCCTGGCGACCGTAGATCACCGACGTGCCGGGCTGGCCGGGCAAGACGGTGTCGCGCTTGTGCCCCGGGCCGGACTGGGTGACGGTCGACGTGGTGCCCTCGACGACGACCTCCTTCATGCCCAGGTCGGGAATCTCCAGGATCGCAACGGGGGCCCCAGGTCGCAGGAGCGCACCATTGACATCGGTCTGGCCCACGGGGGCTATGGCATTGGCGAGCTCGCTGCGGAAGTCGGAGTAGAGCACCTCCTGGTCCCGCGCGTGCACGAGTTGACTGACGATGAGGAGGTTAGCCAGGAAACCGAGGCAGAGGAATGCCACGCCCAGGAGGACGCCGACGACCATGAATTTCGGTGATTGCACGATCTCGGGGCGGCGTGCCTCATTGCTCGGCGTGGCCTCGACTGTGGACTCGTCCATGATCATGGTCATTGTGCCGCCTTGCGGGACTTCCACCAGGCATAACCGGCGCCCAGGAGAAGAAGAATGCCTACGGCGCCCAGCACGATGCGCCACGAGGAGTCTTGCGACACGGGGGACGACGATGCCGCCGTGGTCACCCCGGGGCTGGGATCGGTCGCCACAATGCTGCCGGGATCCGAGGCCTGCCCTGCGGGATCCGCGGGGGTAGCCGGCTCGAGCCCATCACCCGTGCCCTCACCCGCAGAGTCAGTGGAATCGGCGTCGACGCTATCCGACGATTCCGGGGTGGTGGCGCCCTCGTCGGTCTGCTCGGTTGCCCCAGCCTCAGGGGCTGGCGTGGCAGATGAGTCGGCCGCGGGGGCGGGCGCGGAGGACGCAGGATCGGGTGATGCGGGCGCAGCCGGGCCAGCGAGGAGATCCTCCAGCGACATGGCAGCGTCACCGACGGCGGCGTAGGAGTCTCCCTTGATGCGGATGGACCCCGTGAACGTCTGCAGGTCGGCGAGGTCCAGCCTGTTGCGACAGGCGAAGACCAGGTCGTATTCGCCCTGGGGGGCGCCGACCCCGTTGCTCACGAAGTATTCACGCAGCGTGCGCGAGAGCGGGACCGCATGGTGTCCGGGGTAGATAGCCGGCTCCAGGGTCGTCAGGGGCGTGTTGCCCACCGCGTTGCCCGAGGTGACCGGGTCAATGCCCTCGCCGCGCACGGCGACGACGAAGGTGACCCCCTGGGTGCACAGGCCGGAGGTGACGACGTCGATGGGCTGGTCGATGGTCCCCCGAGCCGGGATGACGATGAGGCTCCCCGCGTCGGCGGCAGCGGCGGGCGCCGCTACGGCACACATGAGGAGACCGGCGGCGCCGGCCGTCAGGATCCCCTTCATGTATTCCTCCACTACTGGGCGAGGTGGGGTCGGGCCCCTGTCGGGCCCGACCCCACCTGCGTCGTGCAACTACTTCTTGGCGATGGTGCGGCTGACCGAGGCTGAGCCATCGGTGTAGCCATCCGCCTTGGCGGTGACCGTCACGGTCACCTTCTTGCCCTTGTCCTTGGCGGTCACCTTGTAGGTGTTCTTGGTGCTGACCACCCGGGTGCCGATCTTCCACGAGTACGTGTAAGAGGTCGCCGCGGGATTCCAGGTGCCGTTGCTCACCCGCAGTGTCTGCCCCGCCTTGGCGGTGCCGGTGATCGTCGGCTTGGTCACATTCACGATGGGTGACGGAGCACCCTCCTTGAATGTCAGGCCCGACGCGTTGTCGATGATCGTGATGACCGTCGAGAACGTCGAGGTGGCCTGCTCCACGAACTTGCCCCGGCACTCCAGGGACAGGGTGTAGGCGCCGCTCGGGAGCGTGCCGCCCTTGTTCTCCGCCTTGACGGTGCTGAAGAGCTTGCTCAGCGGCGTGCGGATCGGCAACGTGGAGGCCCCGGAGGACCCCACCGCGGCCAGGTCCGTGTTGCCCACCATGTAGTTAACGGTCTCGTACGTCGGCCCCGTGGAACCATCGCCCGGGACGACGTACTCCACACCCGCACCCGTCAACTTCACCACGAAGTGCGTGGCGTTGGGGGTGCCGCAGCCGGCCGAGGTGACTACCGACACGGGGTCGGCACCGGTGC
>VGBQ01000251.1 GCA_016870425.1 Actinomycetota bacterium
CCGGGCGCGGTCAATGCGCACTCGCACGCCTTCCACCGCGTGCTGCGCAGCCGCACCCATCGCGGGCGTGACTCCTTCTGGTCGTGGCGGGATCAGATGTACGCCGCGGCGGCCGCCCTCGACCCTGAGAGTTATCGCGCGCTCGCTCGCGCGGTCTTCGCCGAGATGCTGCAGGCCGGCTACACCACGGTGGGGGAGTTCCACTACCTGCACCATGCTTCGCAAGGTGCGGCGTATGCCGACCCCAACGAGATGTCGCACGCCCTGGCCGCCGCAGCGGAGGATGCGGGCATTCGCCTGGTCTTGCTCGACACGCTCTACCTCGCGGGTGGCCCAGGGGTGGGTCCTGACGCGACGCAGGTGCGCTTCAGCGACGGCTCGGTGGAAGCCTGGGCTGAGCGCACCTCTGCGCTATCGGCTTCGGGGCTCGTCACGCACGGTCTCGCTGTGCACTCCGTGCGTGCTGTGCCGCCGGATGCGATCACCGTCGCAGCGCAGGCGGCCCGTGAGCGCGGTGTGCCCCTGCATGCGCATGTCTCCGAGCAGCCGCGGGAGAACGAGGAGTCCCTCGCGGCTTTCGGGCGCAGTCCCGTCGAGGTGCTGCGCGATGCAGGCGCGCTCGGGGAGGACTTCACCGCCGTGCACGCCACGCACCTCACGCACGGTGACATCAGTGCCCTCGGTGGCAGTCATGTGTGCGTGTGCGCGACCACGGAGCGGGACCTCGCGGATGGCATAGGGCCGATTCCCGCACTGCGCGAGGCTGGCGCCGTGCTCTGCATGGGCAGTGACAGCCACGCGGTCATCGATCCCTTCGAGGAGGCGCGAGCCATCGAGCTCGACGAGCGCCTCGGCAGCAGGCGCCGCGGAGCCTTCACGGGTGAGGAACTCCTCGCCGTCATGACCACCGGAGGCTCCTCGGCGCTCGGACTGCCTGCTGTCGACCTGGTGGTCGGTGCGCCGGCGGACTTCGTCGAGGTCGACACAGCCGGCGTACGCCTCGCCGGTCACGACCCGGCTGCCCTGGTCGATGCACTCGTCTATGCCGCAGCTCCCGGAGACGTGCGCACGGTGGTGGTGGCGGGAGCTGAGCGCGTGCGCGGTGGAGCGCACACGTCGATCGACGCCGCTGCCGCACTCGACCGCGCGATCCGCCAGGTGGTCGGGGCATGAGCGTCGTCGGCTGGACCCGTATCGGCGAGCTCTGCACGGCCGATCCCGCAGCGGGAGAGGGACCGCTCGGCATCCTCCGGGATGCTGCCGTGGTCGCAGTCGATGGACGCGTCGCGTGGGTAGGCCCTTCCTCGGACTTCCCTGATGTCGATGTCGCGCACGATATGGCGGGAGCCGCCATGCTGCCCGGCTTCGTCGATGCTCACATGCATCCGGTGTTCGCCGGCGATCGCGCAGTGGAATTCGATTCCCGCATGACGGGCACGCCCTACTCCGCAGGAGGCATCCGCACCACCGTCGCCGCGACTCGAGCGGCCTCGGACGAAGCGCTCGCGGCCAACGCGGCGCGCCTGGCAGCCGAGGCGCTGCGGCAGGGCACCACCACCCTGGAGGCGAAGTCGGGCTATGGGCTCACGGTGCACGACGAGGCCCGCTCCCTCATCGCCGCGCGCACCGTGACCGACGAGACGACCTTCCTGGGCGCGCACGTTGTGCCCGCGGAGTTCGCCGATCGCCCAGATGACTACGTCGACCTTGTGTGCGGTGAGATGCTCGATGCCTGTGCTCCGCACGCGCGCTGGGCGGATGTCTTCATCGAGCGCGGTGCCTTCGACGTCGATCAGGCGCGGCGCATGCTCGAGGCGGCTGAGACCAAGGGACTGGGACTGCGTGTACACGCCAACCAGCTCACGCAAGGCGATGGCGTGCAATTGGCAGTGGAGATGGGTGCCGCCTCCGTGGACCACTGCACGCACCTCAGTGACGATGACATCGAGGCGCTCGCAGGCTCGAGGACGGTCGCGACGCTGGTGCCGGGCGCGGAGTTCTCGACGCGTTCAACGTACGCGCCGGCCCGGCGGCTGTGGGATGCCGGCGTGACGGTCGCGATCGCGTCGGACTGCAACCCGGGGTCGTCGTACACCACCTCGATGCCGCTGATGGTCGCCCTCGCCGTGCGCGAGATGGGTCTGTCACCCGCCGAGGCGGTGTGGGCGGCGACCGCCGGGGGAGGGATGTCGCTGCGCCGCGATGACATCGGGGTGATCGCGCCGGGAAGGCGTGCCGACCTCATCAGCCTGGACGCGCCCTCCCACGTGCACCTCGCCTACCGGCCCGGTGTGCCGCTGGTGAGCGGCGTGTGGCGCGCGGCCGACCGCCTGGTCTAGGACTCGATAGCGGCGAGTGCCGCGGTGAGTCGCGTTTCGCGGTCGCCGGCGATGACGGTGAGTGCCAGATGCGGCGCGACGTACTCGCGAATGATCTCGTCGGCGCGATCACGGAAGTCGTCGCCATCGCGCATCCCTTTCTCCGCGACCCATGCCAGGTCGGGTGCACACCACAGCACGACGTCATAGGAGGACGCGTCCTCGATGCCCCGGGCCATGAGCGAGTGGTCGTCGAAGTAGACGACGCTGTAGACAGCGGTCATGAGCGGGAGCGGATCGGCGATGACCCAGGGTGTGTCCGAGTACGCGGCCGCACGCTCGACCGTCTGCACCGTCATCTGCTGGGTGAGGTAGATCCCTTCCTGGTCCGCGGCGATGGGCACGCGGCCGAAATCCCTGACGAAGTCGCGGAGGTACTCCTCGGCGACGAAGCCGGGCAGGGCGCGGGCGAGGTCCTCGGCGAGGGTCGTCTTGCCCGTGCACTCTCCGCCGAGCAGGCCGATCCGCTTCGGGTCCACCGGCCCATGATCGCCGACCACCGTGGTCGGCTGGCGCTGGTCGGTGGGGGATCGGGGCTCGGCGGCGACACCGACCCTCTTGCCAGGGGGGTTACCGGCCGGTAGCGTTTGTTGACAGATGCTCAACAGGGCCGGCGGCCCACGTCAGGAGGCTCCCATGACCGAGGCATATATCTACGAGGCGATCCGCACCCCGCGCGGACGCGGCAAGGCCAACGGCTCGCTGCACAGCGTGAAGCCCGTGTCGTTGGTGACCGGGCTCATCGACGAGATGCAGGCC
>VGBQ01000252.1 GCA_016870425.1 Actinomycetota bacterium
GACCCCCGGGCCCCGTACGCTCACCCACGACCAAAGACCGCTGGTTGCAGCCCTCCGGGGCTGACGAAGGACCCTCTGGGTCGCCCGCGCAGGCCGCGCCCGCCGATCTCGGCGGACCTGCCCTGCGTGCGTGCCCACGGGTCACCTGGCCCCTCGGGGCCGACGTAGAGGAGCAGGAGGAGCCCATGGCTCGCGAAGACAAGGCCGCGACCGTCGCCGAACTCGCCGAGGAGTTCCGCACGTCGTCGGCCGCCGTGCTCACTGAGTACCGCGGCCTCACCGTGTCCCAGATCAGCCAGTTGCGTCGTTCGCTCAAGGGCGTTGCCAACTACGCGGTCGTCAAGAACACCCTGACCAAGATCGCGGCTCGTGAGGCGGGAGTCGAGGGCTTCGATGCCCTGCTCACCGGGCCGAGTGCGATCGCCTTCATCAAGGGTGATCCGGTCGAGGGTGCGAAGAGCCTGAAGAACTTCGCCAAGGACAATCCGCTGCTTGTGCTCAAGGCCGGATACATGGACGGCCGAGTCCTCGATGCCGCGGAGATCAAGAAGCTTGCCGACCTGGAGTCGCGCGAGGTGCTCCTGGCCAAACTCGCCGGCGCCATGAAGGTTTCGATGTCGCAGGCTGCATCCCTCTTCGCCGCGCCCCTGTCGCAAGCGGCCCGCACCATCGAAGCGCTGCGCGTCAAGGCAGAGGCTGACCCCTCGGTGATCGGCGGGGCCGGCTCGGCGCCCTCGAAGGTCGACGAGGCAGCCGCCTCCGTCGGCCACGCCGTCGAGGCTGCTGTCGAGGCGGTCGAGCACGCTGTCGAGGACGTCGCCCACGCGATTGAGCACGCTGTCGAGGACGTCGCCCACAAGGTCGAGGAGCTGTTCCACCACGGCGATACGGCGGCGGCGGAAGCGCCCGCTGCCGAGACACCCGAGTCCACCACCCCAACCGAGGGCTGAGGCCCACACAACCCCCGGCCCTCGGCCGGATCACGAAAGGACGCCATCATGGCGAAGATGAGCACCGACGAACTGCTCGACGTGTTCAAGGAGATGACCCTCATCGAGCTCTCGGAGTTCGTGAAGGCATTCGAGGACACCTTCGAGGTCACCGCGGCCGCTCCCGTCGCGGTTGCCGCTGCTGCTCCCGCAGCCGGTGGTGGCGGCGACGCTGCTGCCGCGGGCGCCGAGCAGGATGAGTTCGACGTCATCCTCGAGGCCGCCGGCGACAACAAGATCCCGGTCATCAAGGAGGTGCGCGCTCTGACAAACCTCGGTCTGAAGGAGGCCAAGGACCTCGTCGAGGGTGCCCCGAAGCCGGTCTTGGAGAAGGTCAACAAGGAGACCGCGGACAAGGCGAAGGCAGCCCTTGAGGGCGCCGGCGCCACCGTCTCCGTTAAGTAGTCAGCCTCTTCGTCAGGGGGCGCCGGGCTCAGCCCGGCGCCCCCTGACGCATGTGCGGCTCACTCCCCTTGACGCTCGTCGTCATATCAGTCAAGTCATCATATCGGTCAATTCGCCCATAGCTGGGGATCGTCAGGTCACGGTCCGGTGTCGTCGCTTGACTCGGGCGCTGCAGGAAGCCACGATCTACCCGCGCACCACCTTCGGGATCGGGAGACATCCTCGATGCCGACCGAGGACCGCGTCCGCTCCCGGGGCCTGTCGCCCGGGGACCGCTTCGGCGGGGACAGGTCGAGGGTCGACGTGGGGGCCCCCCGGGGGTCGACAGCGGCGTGCCCAGAGGGTATGCTGCCGCTTTGCGCTGCTCCCGACCGGTTTGACACCGGCGATGCCGCGCGCCCCGGCATACGTGGAAGGACCCCTCTTGGCCGCCTCGCGCTCCACCGATCTGTCCCCCCACCTGCACCGCGCATCGTTCGCGAAGATCCGAGAGCCACTGGCGGTCCCCGATCTCCTCGCCCTCCAGACGGCGAGCTTCGACTGGCTCCTGGGCAACGAGGCCTGGCGCGCTCGCGTCAATGCGGCGATCGCGGAGGGCCGCAAGGACGTGCCCACGACGTCGGGGCTGGAGGAGATCTTCGAGGAGATCAGCCCGATCGAGGACTTCTCGGCAACGATGTCGCTCTCCTTCCGCGACCACCGTTTCGAGCCGCCTAAGTACACCGCGGACCAGTGCATGGAGAAGGATTTCACCTACTCCGCGCCTCTCTTCGTCACCGCGGAGTTCATGAACAACGAGACAGGCGAGATCAAGTCGCAGACCGTCTTCATGGGTGAGTTCCCGCTGATGACGAAGAAGGGCACCTTCATCATCAACGGCACGGAGCGCGTCGTCGTGTCGCAGCTCGTGCGCTCCCCGGGTGTCTATTTCGAGCGCACCCCTGACAAGACGAGTGACAAGGATGTCTTCGTCGCCAAGATCATCCCCAGCCGTGGCGCCTGGCTGGAGTTCGAGGTGGACAAGAAGGACCTCGTCGGGGTTCGAGTCGACCGCAAGCGCAAGCAACCCGTCACCATCTTCCTCAAGGCCCTGGGCTGGACGGCGGAGGAGATCCGGGAGCGCTTCGGCGCCTATGAGTCGATCATGCAGACACTGGAGAAGGACCACGTCGAGACCCAGGACGAGGCGCTCCTTGACCTCTACCGCAAGCTCCGGCCGGGCGAGCCCCCGACGCTGGAGAACGCCCGCGCCCTGATCGACAACTTCTACTTCAATCCGAAGCGGTACGACCTCGCGAAGGTCGGGCGCTACAAGATCAACAAGAAGCTCGGTCTCGATGAGCCCCTCGCGCAGAGCATCCTCAGCAAGGAGGACATCGCCGCCACCATCGAGTACCTCGCTCGCCTGCACGCCGGTGAGACGGTGGCGGAGGCACCGCGCGGTGAGATCCAGATTGAGACCGACGACATCGACCACTTCGGCAATCGGCGCCTGCGCACGGTCGGTGAACTGATCCAGAATCAGATCCGCACGGGACTGTCGCGCATGGAGCGTGTCGTTCGCGAGCGCATGACCACGCAGGATGTCGAGGCGATTACTCCCCAGACCCTCATCAATATCCGGCCCGTCGTTGCCTCCATCAAGGAGTTCTTCGGCACCTCGCAGCTCTCGCAGTTCATGGACCAGACCAATCCCCTG
>VGBQ01000253.1 GCA_016870425.1 Actinomycetota bacterium
CCCTTCGCTGACCGCTACATCGGCAACGCCTACGTCTTCCGACCCGGCGAGGTGCGCGATCTGCTCAAGGATCCGAGCCACGCCGCCCACGTGCGCCCTGCCGACGTGCTGGCGCAGGAGTTCCCCGGCTTCGACTCCCTGCCGGAGTCCCGGCGCATGCAGTTGGTCGACATGAACTTCTGGCTCCGGGGTGACATCTTGGCCAAGGCCGATCGGATGACGATGGCCCATTCGCTGGAACTCCGAGTCCCCTACCTCGATCCGGAGGTCGCCGCCGTGAGCGCGAGGATCCCCGATGACCTCAAGTACCGGGAGGGCACCACCAAGTGGCTTCTGCGACGGGCGTTCCGCGGCCGCATCCCGGAGTCGACCGAGCGCCGTGCCAAGCTCGGCTTCCCCACACCCTTCCGGCACTGGCTCGCGCAGGATCCGGATGCGGTGCTGGCTCCCATACGGCGAAGCGCCTTCCTGGCATCGATCATGAACACGGAGGTCATCGAGCAGCTTGCGCGAGATCATTCCTCAGGCACGGTGGATGCCTCACGCAAGATCTTCGTGCTGCTCATGCTCGCGCTGTGGCACGAGGCGTTCTTCGAGGGACCTGCGGGCGTGCGACCCTCTGCCCGCGGCGCCTAGGACTGCCGCCAGTCAGCTGAATCACTGGAGAGCTCGGATGACGTGAGCTGCCACGGCACACTCACGACCATGACCCCCGGTGCAAAGAGCAGTCGAGTCTTCAGTCGCAGTGCGGACTGGTTGTGCAGCAGTTGCTCCCACCAGTGGCCGACGACGTACTCGGGCACGTAGACGGTGACGAGGTCGCGTGGACTGTCACGGCGGACCCGCTTGATGTAGTCGATGATCGGGCGCGTGATCTCGCGGTACGGCGACTCGATGACCCTGAGGGTCACCGGGATGTCCCTGCGCTCCCAGTCCCGGCGCAGGGCCGCCGTGTCGGCGGGGTCCACGTCGACCGTGAGGGCCTCGAGCGTGTCGTGGCGCGTCGCGCGGGCGTAGGCGAGTGCCCGGAGAGCTGGCTTGTGGAGCTTGGAGATGAGCACGATGCCGTGCACCCGAGCGGGCAGCGTGACGTGAATCTCATCGCCCACGGCAAGCTCCTCGCGGACCCGGTCGTAGTGACGGTGGATGCCCTGCATGATGAGGAAGATGATCGGCATCGCCACGACCACGATCCAGGCCCCCTGGAGGAACTTCGTGACGAGCACGAGGATGAGGACGACCCCGGTGAGTGCGGCTCCCACAGCATTGATGACGCGCGACCGTTGCATGCGCCGACGCTCCTCGGGCGACGGATCCCGGCGGAGTTCGCGATTCCAGTGCCGGAGCATGCCGACCTGGCCGAGGGTGAACGCCACGAACACACCGATGATGTAGAGCTGGATGAGGGACGACACATCGGCCTGGAACACGATGACGAGGACGACCGCGAAAGCGGCGAGGACGATGATGCCGTTGCTGTACGACAGTCGGTCACCGCGCGTGTGGAGTTGGCGTGGGAGGTAGCCGTCCCGGGCGAGGATGGAACCGAGCACCGGGAAGCCGTTGAAGGCCGTGTTGGCGGCCAGGGCCAGGATGAGGGCCGTCGCGAGCGAAATCACAAGGACGGCGATCGTGAATTCCCCGAAGACAGCCTGCGCCACCTGGACGATGACCGTCTTCTGGGGCTGGCCTTCGGGCAGTCCCACCAAATCGGCGTCGTCACCGGTCACCTTGACGCCGGTCGACAGGGCAAGCCACGTGATCGAGGCGAACATCGCCATGGAGATCACGCCGAGGAGGAGCAGGGTCGTGGCGGCGTTGCGCGACTTCGGCTTGCGGAAGGACGGGACGCCGTTGGCGATGGCCTCGATGCCCGTGAGCGCCGTCGTGCCTGATGAGAAGGCCCGAGCCACGAGGAAGGCCAAGGCGAGGCCTGTCACCTCATCCTCGGCGATGATCTCCCAGGCGGCGCTCTCCGCGGTGAGATCGGCGCCCATCACCGTGCGGATGATGCCGGTCCCCACGAGTACGGCGATCGACGCAATGAAGAGATAGGTCGGAATCGCGAAGGCCACCCCGGACTCGCGAATCCCTCGCAGGTTGATGAGTGTGATGAGGATGATGATGCCCACTGCCCACCACGCCGCGTGATCGGAGATCACGGGGAAGACCGATCCCAGGTTGGCGACGGCGGCAGAGATGGAGACCGCGACGGTGAGGGTGTAGTCCACGAGCAGTGCGCTGGCCGTGAAGACACCCCACTTTGGCCCGAGGTTATGCGAGACGACGGTGTAGTCGCCTCCGCCCCCGGGGTACGCGTGGACATTCTGCCGGTAGGAGGCGACGACGACGAAGTAGAGCAGCACGACCGCGAGAGCCACCCACGGCCCGAACGAGTACAGCGAGAAACCGCCGAGTGCCAGGACAATGAGGATCTCCTGCGTCGCATAGGCGTTGGACGACAGGGCATCGCTGGCGAAAACGGGTAGGGCGATCCGCTTGGGGAGCAGGGTCTCGCCCAGTCGGTCACTGCGTAGGGCGCGACCGAAGAAGAACCGCTTCGCGGTGTCCACGACGGGCACGCAGAGAATGGTAGGTCCCTCGACGCACCGCCCCGACCACCGACCCGCGCCGACGACGTGCGACGTGTGCCGGGCCGTCGTCGCCGTGTAGCGTTTGGACCGTGCATGTGGTGATCCTCGGCTGCGGACGCGTGGGCTCGCTCCTCGCCGATCGCCTCGATGAAGCGGGCCACTCCGTCTCCATCGTCGACCAGGACCCCCAGGCCTTCCGGCGCCTCAGCGGACGCTTCTCGGGCGCGACCGTGAAGGGCATCGGCTTCGACCGCGAGACCCTCGAGAAGGCGGGAATCGATCGAGCCCACGCCTTTGCCGCCGTGAGCAGCGGCGACAACACCAATATCCTCGCGGCGCGCGTCGCGCGAGAGACCTATGGTGTGGAGCACGTGGTCGCGCGCATCTACGATCCCCGTCGCGCGGAGGTCTACCAGCGCCTGGGTATCCCCACCGTGGCGACGGTCTCGTGGACCGCCGGGCAGATCCTGCGCCGGCTCCTCCCCCAGGGAGG
>VGBQ01000254.1 GCA_016870425.1 Actinomycetota bacterium
TCCATGGCCTGGTGCACGCCGGCGAGATCACGGCCGGGGATGGCGAGTTCGCGCCACCGCGTGGCTCCCACCGCAATGACAATGGCGTCGTATCGCTTGCGCAGGTCCGCGACCGCGATGTCCACGCCGACCTCGACCCCGGGCCGGAACTTCACGCCCTCCTGGGCCATCTGCCGAAGCCGGCGCTCCAGGTGCGCCTTCTCCATCTTGAATTCGGGGATGCCATACCTCAGCAGGCCGCCGATCCGGTCGGCGCGCTCGTAGACCACCACGGTGTGTCCGGCGCGTGCGAGCTGCTGCGCCGCGGCGAGCCCGGCAGGCCCGGATCCGATCACCGCAACAGCCTTGCCGGTCGAGTAGTCCGCGGGCTGGGGCTCCACCCAGCCCGAGTCCCAGGCGCGGTCGATGATCGACACCTCGACCTGCTTGATCGTGACGGGGTCGGCATTGATGCCCAGGACACACGAGGTCTCGCAGGGGGCGGGGCACAGGCGCCCGGTGAACTCGGGGAAGTTGTTGGTCGCGTGCAGACGCTCCGACGCCGCCCGCCAGTCATCGCGCCACACCAGGTCGTTCCACTCGGGGATCAGATTGCCCAGCGGACATCCGTTGTGGCAGAAGGGGATACCGCAGTCCATGCATCGGCCCGCCTGGCCGCGCAGCCGCTCGGCCCCGAAGGGCTCGTAGACCTCGCGCCAGTCCAGAAGGCGCAGGTCGACCGGACGACGCGCGGGTGTCTCGCGCGCGGTCGTGAGGAATCCACGGGGGTCAGCCACGTGCAGCCTCCATGACTAGGTCGGCCGGATCCCGGCCCTCGATGACAGCGCGGCGCTGAGCCTCGAGCGCCCGTCGATAGTCGCGCGGCATGAGCAGCGTGAAGCGATCGAAGGCCTGCTCGTCCAGGAGCCTGCGAGCCAGTGGCGAATCGGTCTCGTCCGCGTGCCGCGTGAGGATCTCGCGGACGATCTCGATGTCATCGGATCCGAGTGCCTCGAGGTCCACCATCTCAGGGTTGACGCGGTCAGCCTCGAGGTCCAGGACGTACGCCGTGCCACCGGACATGCCCGCCGCCAGGTTGCGGCCTGTGCGCCCCAGGATGACGACGCGACCTCCCGTCATGTACTCGCAGGCGTGATCGCCGACGCCCTCGACCACCATGGTCGCCCCCGAGTTGCGTACGGCGAATCGCTCTCCGACGACACCCCTCAGGTAGATCTCCCCCGAGGTCGCGCCGTATCCGATGACGTTGCCCGCGATGATGTTGTGCTCAGCGACGAAGCCCGATGAGCGATCGGGACGCACCACGATGCACCCTCCCGAGAGCCCCTTGCCGACGTAGTCGTTGCTGTCTCCCTCGAGCCGCAGGGTGATGCCGCGTGGCAGGAAGGCGCCGAAGGACTGTCCTGCAGAGCCGACGAAGGTGAGGTCGATCGTGCCCTGGGGCAGCCCCGCTCCCCCATGGCGCCGAGTGACCTCGGCACCGAGCATCGTGCCGACGGTGCGGTTGACGTTGCGGATGGGCAGCCGCGCCCGGACCGGCTCGCCTCCCTGGAGCGCCGGCTCGCACAGGTCGATGAGTTGGCGATCGAGCGCGCGCTCGAGGCCGTGGTCCTGCGTCCTCACGCACCGGGTGGGTCCGTCCACCCGCGGCCGGTGCAGGATCGGACTCAGGTCGAGTCCGCTGGCCTTCCAGTGATCGACTGCTGCGCGCGCATCGATGAGATCAACTCGACCGATGGCGTCGTCAAGGGTGCGGAAGCCGAGCTCTGCGAGGTGCTCCCGCACCTGCTGCGCAATGAACTCGAAGAAGGTCACCACGAAGTCGGGCGACCCCGCGAAACGCTCCCGAAGCTCGGGGTTTTGCGTCGCGACTCCCACCGGGCACGTATCGAGATGGCAGACCCGCATCATGATGCAGCCCATCACCACCAGGGGTGCGGTGGCGAAGCCGAACTCCTCAGCCCCCAGCAGGGCGGCGATGATGACATCGCGACCGGTCTTGAGTTGGCCGTCGGTCTGCACGACGACGCGATCCCGGAGACCGTTGAGCAGCAGCGTCTGCTGGGTCTCGGCGAGGCCGAGTTCCCATGGCGTGCCGGCGTGCTTGAGCGAGGTGAGCGGCGACGCCCCGGTGCCCCCGTCGTGGCCGGAGATGAGGATGACGTCGGCATGAGCCTTCGCGACACCGGCCGCGACCGTGCCCACCCCCGCCTCGGAGACGAGCTTGACGTGGATGCGCGCGCGATCGTTGGCGTTCTTCAGGTCATGGATGAGTTGGGCGAGGTCCTCGATGGAGTAGATGTCGTGATGCGGAGGGGGTGAGATGAGTCCCACGCCGGGCGTGGAATGACGCGTCTTCGCAATCCAGGGATAGACCTTGTGGCCGGGCAGCTGGCCGCCCTCTCCCGGCTTCGCCCCCTGCGCCATCTTGATCTGGATGTCGTCGCTGTTGACGAGGTACTCACTCGTCACGCCGAAGCGCCCCGACGCCACCTGCTTGATTGCCGAGCGCTTCGAGTCGCCGTTGGCCAGGGGGAGGAAGCGCTCGGGATCCTCTCCTCCCTCGCCCGTATTGGACTTGGCGCCGATCCTGTTCATCGCGACGGCGAGGGTCTCGTGCGCCTCCTGAGATATCGAGCCATAGGACATCGCACCCGTGGAGAACCGGCGCACGATCGACTCGACGGACTCCACCTCCTCAAGGGGCACGGGTGGCTGCGCCCCGGCGCGCAACCCGAAGAGGCCCCTCAGGGTCATCAGCCTCCGGCCCTGGTCATCCACGCGATCGGTGTAGTCCCGGAAGATGTCATAGCGCTTCGCGCGCGTTGCATGCTGCAGTCGGAAGACGGTGTCAGGATCGAATAGGTGGGGCTCCCCCTCTCGCCTCCACTGGTACTCCCCACCGACTTCGAGGCGCCGGTGCGCCGGGGAGATGCCGCTGGGGGGATAGGCGACGTCGTGGCGGGCCTGCACCTCGGCATGGATGACGTCCAGCCCCACGCCTCCGAGTCGCGACACCGTGCCGGTGAAATACCTCTCGACGAGCTCGTGCGACAGGCCGATAGCCTCGAAGATCTGCGCGCCAC
>VGBQ01000255.1 GCA_016870425.1 Actinomycetota bacterium
ACAGTGACTGGACCGCTACCGCGCAGTGCCGTACGAAGCGCGGAGGTCGAGTAGCGATAGCACGGCTACGCACGTAGAAGGCTTGACTGGATCTGAGCGGACCCGGGTTCGATTCCCGGCACCTCCACTATGGGGTGCTAACCGATGGTTGGCGCCCGTACTGACCGATGCTCCCGGTGACCGTTTTGGTCCCGGACTCAGGACGAGGACCAGCTTGACCGCTCGCTCTCCCTAGGTGACTGTCTGTGCATAGCGGTAGCCGAACGCCTTAGCCTCCTGGTTACGGGCGGGGATGAGTACTGGGAAACGGTGCCGATGGCAGCGGAGTACGTGCCCTTCCGTTGACCAGACAGTGCGCGCCTGAAGACCAGGTTGAGTGCAGAGCACTTTCAGGTTGACCAACCCGGAAACCGGTGCTGTTACCCCACGTCAGAGCATCGGCTAGTACCCCACGTTGCGAGTTGAGTAGATACTCCGAATGTCCCGCCGTAGAAAAACCCGCCGCATTGGGCTGCTTCTGACTCGAGGTGCTCCGGGCGGCTTGCCGGGCTCGTGCGACTAGTTGCCCCATCGCAAGGTGACACTCCTGTTGCGCTTCCAGCATTCGATCTCCTTGTCGCTTTCGAATGCGGAGCAGCCCCAGCCATTGGCATTCCAGCCGCGCTGAGAGCCGGGCACGTATCCCTTGACCACGATCTGTGCGACCCTCTTGGCCTTGGCGCAGGTGAGGAAGCAGCCCCCGTGACCGTGTCCTGTGGAGATGTTCCACGTTCTCGTTCCGGTGGACTGCTGCTGATGCGTCCATTCGCCGCAGGACTTCTCCCGGTGCTGCGAGGCACCAGCAACCGCCTGGGGCAGTGCCGTCACAGCAACCGTGACTGCAATCGCCAAGCCCATCTTCGTCATACGCCGCACTCCTGGCCCCCTCTCGCCTCGACCACTCGGAAGGCTACTCCAGAGTGCCCGTCATACGGGCGATGGAATTCTCCCCGGCCCTGAGTAAGCCACGGACTTTGCGTGGGACCGATCCTCGTCGCCCTATCTGCTGCCTGAGAGGATGCTCGATGTGCACGGTCCGGCGATGCTCAACGACTTCGTGACGTCGGCCGACATTGCCCCGGAGGTGTGGGACCTCCGGCCGGACTATCGCGCGATGCTGCTTGCCGTCGACGGCATCCAACGCGGCTCCCGTGACGCGGCGGGCGAAGCACTACTCCAGGCCGCCGAGGTGTTGGCTCGCGCGGCCCTCGCCCAGACGGCGGTCGAGGATCTGCCTCATGTCGCCGCTTGGCGCGAGGCCTACCGCGCCTTCGGCGCCAAGCCGCAACGCACGCGCAACAGCCTGGAGGCACTGCTACGCCGCGCCGAGGCAGGACTCCCACGGGTCAACCGCCTCACCGATATCTACAACGCCATCTCCATCTCCCACCAGATTCCGCTGGGCGGTGAGGATCTGAATCAGTACGCCGGCCCGCCGCGCTTGGTGCGGGCTACCGGCGCTGAATCCTTTGACACGACGTCCGAGGGCGCTGAGGTCATCGAACACCCGGAGCCAGGGGAAGTGGTGTGGTGCGATGACGCGGGCGTGACATGCCGCCGGTGGAACTGGCGTCAGGCGCGGCGTACCCAATTGCATGAAGGGACCACTGCGGCGCTCTTCATCATCGATGTGCTCGACCCGGTGACGGATGAGGAGCTGGCCGTCGCCACGGATGAGCTCATCGGGCACCTTCGTGCCCTTGGCACGGACGTGCAGGTGGCCCAGCGACTGATCCGTGCGGGCTAGATCCTCACCTCTCCCGCGATGACCGTGACGCAGCGGCCGCCAATCCAGATGTCTTCGCCCTCAGCCATGACGTGCACTCGACCCGCGCGACCCATGGCCGTGCCCTGCGCGGCCAGGTAGTTCTCGGGAGCCCTCCCCGACCCGATGAGCCACTGGGCGAGAGCGGCGTTGAGGGATCCGGTGACGGGATCTTCCGTCAGCCCGGAGTTGCCGGGGAAGAACGCGCGCACCTCGTAGTCGACGTCACCGGATTCGTGCGGGCCGATTACGCCAACGTCGAGGCCGGCCAGGATGTGAGGGTCGGGATGGATGCGAAGCACCTGATCGGCTGACTCGAGCAGCACGGCCATCCAGCCCGGACCGTTGTCGCACCACTGGTGGTCGACGACGTCCGCACGGCTGAGCCCGAGGCCTGCGGCGATCCGTGCGACATCCGACTCGTCCAGGGGACCGCCGCGCTGCAGCGGTGGAGCGGCGAAGGCAAGAACGTCGCCTTCACGGCGGATGCGCACGAGCCCCGCGCCGCACTCCTGCACGATCACGTCGCCATGTGGCTCACCGCCCGCCTCGAGCCACGCGTGGCATGTGCCGAGCGTCGGGTGACCGGCGAAGGGCAACTCACGACCGGGGCAGAAGATCCGCACGCGATAGTCCGCGGCTTCGCTGGTCGGGGCGAGCAAGTACGTCGCCTCCGAGAGATTGGTCCATGACGTGAAGGCATGCATCTGCTCCGTTGAGAGATCGATCGCATCCTCGACGACGGCGACGGGATTGCCGAGGAGTGGTGTCGCCGTAAAGACATCCACCTGGCGGAAGGGGCGCTGCGTCATGGCGCGACCCTAGCGACGTGCGCAGGACCTCCGGGTGCAGGATCCCGCAGTGCGGAGCCGCTTGGGCGACTGCCGCGACGTAGCCTCTTTCCCATGACCCACACTTCGCGCGCCATGCGCTCCATCGCCCTGCCCATCGGCGTCCTTGCCCTCGCGGGCTTCGCCCTGACCGCCTGCGGCGGATCGAGTGATTCGGGATCCTCGTCATCCGCCGCACCGGCGTCGTCGAGCGAGCCCCCGGCACCCAACCCCAATCCCGAAGGCGACTGCTCGCAGGAGGCGTTGAACTCCGCAGCCTCCGCAGCGACCGGCGGCTCCTTCGGCGGAGTCGAGGAGTACACCTGCGATGGTGGCTGGGCGGTGGTGTCCGGCAAGATGAACGACCAGTACACGAACCTGGTCTTCCAGGCCGAGGACGGATCGTGGATGCCCAAGGAGGTCCAGGAGACCTGCCAGGCCGGCGG
>VGBQ01000256.1 GCA_016870425.1 Actinomycetota bacterium
CGGTGCCAGTCTCGGCCCGAGCACCGAGGTGAAGAACGCGACATAGGGCTGGCGGCGCACGCCCAAGGCGGCACCGACCAGGAAGACCAGCGCCTGCAGGCCCACCAGGACCGGGAAGAGCGGCGTATAGACCCCGACGAGTGCGACGCCGAGCACGACCGCGGTGATCACTGACGCAAAGCGCGGCCCGCGAGCGTCGATGAGGTCATTCGCCGTACGCGCCATGGGCTGATCCTACGCGCGGATCGACTCAGGCGAGGTCCGGCCGGGGATCGTGTGGGCGTTGATGCAAGGGCTACCGGACGGTGACAACCACTGCGCGTGATCGGATGCCAGGACGCTCGGTGTGGTCGTTCTCGGAAAAGATCGCGTACACGCGGTAGGTCTTGCCAGCCGCGAGTCGATCCGGGTCGCTCCAGTCGGTCAAGCCGCTGCCGGTCCAGCCGATGTAGCGCACCTTGCCGGTGGCGGTGTCCTTCGCGTAGATGTGAGCGTGGCCCTGCCCGGCGACGTTGGGCGCCCCGTCGTCCGGCACCTTGACGTAGGTGAAGCCCTTGGGCGTGACGGTGAATTTCACCTGACCGGTCGCCGCCTTGACGCGGTCGATGCGCAGGGAGAGGGAGTAGTCCGACTTGCCGCTGGTGCTGCCGTGCTGATGCTCAGCCGCCATTGCCGCCCCGCTCGGCGCAGCGAGCACGGCGAGGGCGATCGGGACGGACAGTGTGACGATGATCCTCATGGCAAGAGGGTAGGGGCCAGCCAGGCGATGCGCACCCCAGGAACGCTCAGGCGGGAGGGACCAGCGTGCCGGCGAAGACCTGCCAGGCCAGAGCCGACTTGGCCACCAGGCTCAAGATGATGTACGCCGACTCCCCGCGCAGGTAGTTGGCCCACTTCCCGACCGGCTTGTACTGCAGGTACTGCACGAGTGCGAAGCAGTTGAAGAGGATGAAGAGGGAAATGATGATGCCGTAGACGAAGCCCGGTGTTTGATTGCCGCTCGTCGACCCGGGAGAGATCACGAAGATCACGATGATGATCCACGGCACGATGCCCGCGATGCAGCCGAACCAGAAGGGGGTGAGGCCACCGCCGGGCTCGACGTACTTCTCCTGCAGCCAGCCGAAGAGGATCATCGAGACGTTGACGCCGAAGATCGCGATGATCGCGGCCACATCGAAGATTCCGACGATCTGCGCGATGAGCACGATCATGATCGAGGAGCTGAGCGAATACTCCACCCAGCGGAAATAGTTGTGCCGCTCGAGTAGTCCGGCGACATAGCGGCCGTAGAAGAGCGGGCTCGCGACGAGGAAATGGAAGAGGGCCGACAGGCCGAAGAACGCCGCCACGCCCCAGGCGACGCGCACGTCGACGAGGGTCACGGGGTCAGACGCAGGCGTGCCGGGAGGGCCTTCCACGTAGGCCGCCGTGATCGGGAGCGAGAAGTCCGTCGCCAGGATGAGGATGAGGATCATCTGGATGAGGTGCGCAAATCCGGCGATGACATTGAGCCGGCGCAGGCGCTTCATGGCGGCGGCGGTGGCTGTGTCCATCTCGATCACGGTGACGGTCATGGGGCCAGTGTGGCGTCGTCGTGGGCCTCTGGCGTGAGGGCGCGCGGTGAGGATTCAGACATTCCAGCGCGAGATGACCGGCTGGGTGCGCTCCCAGCCCAGCACCGACAGGCCACCCGCGCTGAGCGCCCAGAGGCGCCCGTCACGAGCCGGCAGGCCGAGCCAGGTCGCGGTGAGCATGCGCAGCAGGTGGCCGTGGGCGACGAGCAGGCAGTCGTGCCCGGCGAGGATCTCCGGCAGGCAGCGGTCGATGACGCGCTGGGTGCGCACACCGACGTCGGTGGTCTGCTCACCCGGCGTTACACCGGGTGGGATCGGCTCGTCCCAGATGGTCCACTCGGGCTCGCCCAGCTCCTCGCGGATCTCAGCGGTGGTCCGCCCCTCCCACGCGCCGTAGTCCCACTCGAGCAGATCGGGATCGATCGCGTCCGGGGTGACGCCGGCGAGTTCGGCTGTACGTCGTGCCCGCTCCAGCGGCGAGCACAGGATCACCGCGAAGTCGTGCCCGGCGAGGTCCTTGGCGCGCGCGCGGGCCGCAGTCTCGCCCGCGGGACTCAGGGGGATATCCGTGCGACCGGTATGCCGTCCAGACGCCGCCCACTCGGTGTCGCCGTGACGCAGCAGCCAGAGTGAACCGCGCGCGGAGGAGGACATGCCCCGACCCTACTAGCGCATTCCCGTGGTCGCTTCCCGTCGCGGCCCTAGGCTGCCGGCATGCAGGAGCGGACGATCACGCCAGGCATCTTCCTGCTTACCGCCGTCTGTGGGCTCATCGATGCCACCACCTTCCTCGCCCTCGGCAATGTCTTCGCCGAGATCATGACCGGCAATCTCATGTTCCTGGCCTTCGAGATCGGCCAGGGGGAGGGTCGGGCAGCCCTGCCGACCTACGCCGTTCCCCTCGTGACCTTCAGCGTGGGCGCTGTGGGCGGTGGATACCTGCTGCGCAGCGCGCGATTCCCGGGTCGGCGCCGCCATCCCTTCGTGGCGGTTGCGGTGCTGATTGCCCTTGCGCTGGCCCTCACGATCGCCTGGCAGCCGGTCGCAGGCAGTGTTTCCGCAATGGTGGTGGTCGGAGTGCTCGCCTTCGCCATGGGAATCCAGAACGCCGCAGTGCTCCATCATCTGATCCCCGACGTGGCGACGAATGTCATGACGCTCACCCTGGTGCGCCTGCTGTCGAACCTGAGCATCATCGGGGGCGACAACGCACGCTGGCGCTTCCGGGTGACGTCACTGACGACGTTTTTCGTGGCCGCCGCCCTGGGCGCGGCGCTGGTCCGGCTTGGTCCGGCAGCAGGGCTCGCTGCCGCCCTGGCGGTCTATCTCATTGCACTGCCCTTCCTCATGCTTGCCCGGTCACCCAGCGACCCCGTGTCGGCCTGACCGAGGAGCACTCACCACTAGGGTGAGCGGGTGCCCCTCACCCTCACCGAGGACGAGCAGGCCATGCTGGCGGGGGAGCAGGGTCCGGCGGTCGCCCTGTCCATGCGCATCATCAC
>VGBQ01000257.1 GCA_016870425.1 Actinomycetota bacterium
CGTGAGCATGCCCCAGGCGAACTGGTGATCGGTGGGAATGCCGCCGGGGCCGGGCGCGAGGCCACCCATGGCGGAAACGGCCGGGATGATGGCGCGCAAGTGGGGTGGGTGCGCGGCTGCCGTCGTCCACTGGTTCTGTCCGGTGTAGGAGCCCCCGAACATCGCCACGTCGCCGTTGCACCACGATTGCGCCGCCACCCATTCGACGAGGTCGTAGCCGTCATCAGCCTCGCCCGCATGGTGCCCGAGGAAGTGACCCTCGGAGTCGCCTCGCCCGCGGCAGTCGACCGACACGAAGGCGAACCCTTCGGCGGCGAACCTCACACCCTCGGGCGAGCCCGTGTCGCGTGAGTACGGCGTGAATTCGAGGATCGCGGGCACGCCGCCGGAGCGCTCGCGGGGCAGGAAGACGTTGGCGGCCAGGCGAGTCCCGTCACGCAGGGGAATCCTCTGCAGGAAGAGCACCTCCACCTTCGCCCCAGGACCCGCAGCGTCGAGGTTCTGGCTCCTCACCATGACCATGGGAATCTCCTTCCGGTTTCCGAGCTACGAGCGGCCCAGCGGCAGCGTGAGGACGGCGGGATCGTCCACGCGGTGCAAGACCCGCAGCGTCACGGGTGGGTGATTGCGCAGCCCGTCCGCGGACGGCAGCGTCAGCGATGACCAGGCCGAGCGCACGGTCAGCCGCACGCGCGATCCCGCGCTGAACTGTCGAGAGCAGAAGCGGAAGTCCGTGATGTCGATGACATTGGGCTCGCCCACGCGCAGGCCGTCGCTGTCTGCCGGCAAGCAGGTGCTCAACCGCAGGAGGTCGCTGGAGACGAAGATCGACTGGCCGTCGGGGCGCACCTCGTGCACGAGCACCATCACGTCGGTGTCCGCGGCATCCGGCACCACGACGAGCCGAAGGCGGGGCTTGCCGACGACGGTCAGGGGCTCCGCCAGCACCGGCGAGTGGTAGATCAGGCCGTCACCGTCGATGGTCACGACGAAAACCTGGCTGGTGGGGTCGTCGCCGGCTTGGGTCATCACGAGGCTGTTGTAGGCGAGGGCGAACAGCGGGTTATCCGGGGCGGCCCCAGGTCGGGGCACGAGCTCAAGGTCGATCACACGTGGATCCATCGGATCAAAGGTCATCGTGTAGTCAGGGCCATCCGCTGCTTCGGCCGCGAGCCAGCCTGAGTGGAAGACGTCGTTGGGCCCCTCGGCTGACTGCAGGCAGAGCGGGCGCGCCCCCACGGTCGCCGCCTCGACGGTCGGTGCGGTCCGCCATTCCTCCGCACCGGCGACGTAGTAGACGAATCGATCGGTGAGCATCTCCGGCCGCGGCTCACCGAAGAGGATGTGCCGGAACCACGCTGTGCGCATCTGACGCAGGGGCAGACGAGCGAGGTCGTCGAACTGCAACTCGCCGACGGCATTGTGACCGGAGTCGGTGCCTGCGTGATCCCAAGGGCCGATGAGCAAGTGGCTCCGCTCCAGCGCCTTCGGGTCAGCGAGCTGCACAAAGCGCTGCCAGTGGTGGAGGGTGCCCGGCATGCAGTTGTCGTGCGTGCCCGTCACGGTGAACACCGGCACGTCCAGGCCGGTGAGTTGCTCGTCCGTCGGCAGGAGATCGGCCCAGTGCTCGAGGCCGGGTTGCTCGATGAAGCGTCGCAGGTCGTCGTCATAGGGAACCCCGAATGGCTCTGCGGCCGTCCAGATGGGGCGGCCCTCGTCCATCGCCTGACGGATCTCCTGAGCCCAGAGTCCGTTGTCGGTGCCGGACATCGTGTAGAGCGGGTGGCCGAGCACCATCGCCCGCCACTTGAAGTCGTAGGCATTGGGGATCCCGCCCCTCGGGATCTCCATGCCCATGACGGGAGCCGCCGCAGGCGAGGCGGCCGCGAGCGCAGGGTGGCGCATTCCGAGGATCAGCCACTGATTGTGGCCGGAGTAGGACCCGCCGTAGAGGACGACGCGACCATCGCTCCACGGCTGCTGGATGATCCAGTCGATGAGATCGACGGCATCCACCGCGTCGTTGAAGCTCTGACGGAAGTCGCCCTCGGAGTCGCCCCGGCCGCGAGTGTCGGCCACGACGTAGGCCAGCCCCTGGGTGGGGAAGTACTGCCCTTCGCCGTGCGCGGAGTCGACGGTGTAGGGCGTGAGCTCCATGACCGCGGGCACACGGCCCCCTGCGCGCGGGGTGTAGACGGCAGCGCTGAGGTGCACGCCATCGCGCATGGGCACGCGCTCACGGCGCATGCGTACTCCATGGGATGGGCCGAGGTCGACTCGGGTGCTACTGGAGACCGGCATAGATTCCTCCGTGAGGTAGTGACGAGGACTAGGAGTCGGCGGGGAGCAGGACCTTGCCCGGGTTGAGAATGTCGAGCGGATCGAGGGCCTGCTTGATCGATCGCATGACGGCCACGGTGGACTCCCCTGCTTGGTCGACCAGGGCCTGGCGCTTGCCGAGGCCGATGCCGTGCTCGCCCGTGCACGTGCCGCCGAGGGCGATCACCTCACGTGTGAGCTCCTTGGCGGCGTGATGGGCCGCGTCGCTGGCGGCGGAGTCCGCAGGGTCGAAGAGGAGCAGGGCGTGGAAGTTGCCGTCGGCGACGTGCCCGAGCATCGACCACACGAAGGGCTGCCCGGTGAAGATCGACTCGGCGCGCGTGACGGCTTCAGGCAGCAGCGACAGCGGGACGGCCGCATCGGTGGTGAGCGATCGGGCGCCCGGCACGGCGGCCATACCTGCCGGATAGGCGTTGTGCCGGGCGTGCCAGAGCTTGCGGCGCTCACCCTCGTCGACCGTCCAAGTGAAGTCTGAGCCACCGAAGTCCGCCACCACGGCGTGGGCCTCCTCCGCCTGCTCCTGCACCGACGCGGGAGTGCCGTGGAACTCGAAGAACAGGGACGGGGCTTCCGGCAGGTCGGTGCCCTCGTAGGCGTTGACGGCCCGCACACTGGCCGCGTCGAGGAATTCGCAGCGGGCGACGGGGATGCCCATGCGGACGATGGCGGTCGCTGCGCTGACGCCGTCGCTGAGATTGGCGA
>VGBQ01000258.1 GCA_016870425.1 Actinomycetota bacterium
GAGACCGGAACCGACATCGGCCTCGACATCGACGATGCGCGCCGACACACCCACGATGACGGCCGTGCGGCAGCGGGCAACCACTACGCCACCCCGCGCAGGTGCTCCAGGCTCGGGGCGCCCGTGCGACTGAGCAGAATCCCGATAACGTCGATGCGGACCTCCCGCGCACGGTGATCGTGGGTGCGCATCCACTCGCTGGCGAGCCCCCGCAGCCGTCGCAGTTTGCGCGGGGTCACGGCAGCGAGGGGAGATCCATAGTCCTCAGAGCTGCGGGTCTTGACCTCGCAGATGATGATCGTGTCGTTGGGCTCATCGCCGGCGACGATGTCGATCTCGCCGTCGCGGCATCTCCAATTGCGGTCGATGACCTTCAGTCCGAGCCGCTCGAGGTGACGGACGGCAAGGTCCTCACCCCATCGACCGCGTTGCAGGTGCTGCGTTCCCATGCCACTCCCTCCACGGGCCGTCGGCCCTCGCGGGAAGGTTGGCCGCGCGGAACCCAGGGGTGGTACGACGCTCCCCCGCCTGGGGATGACCGGGTCACGGCGCCTCTGTGGATACCCCCGGCAGGCGCCAACTGAGCCGGTGCCACGGGGAGGGTCCGTAGCGCTCCAGGGCGGCGATGTGGTCAGGGGCGGCGTACCCCTTGTTGGATGCCCAGCCATAAGCCGGATAGCCCTCGTCCAACGCCACCATGTGAGCATCCCGGGCGACCTTGGCGATGACGCTGGCCGCGGCGACCGCGGCGCACGTCGCGTCAGCCTGGATCTTGGTGACGACGCTCGCAGAGGGTGCGACGCGGGACACCCAGTCATGCTTGCCGTCAAGCAGCACAAGATCGGGGATGGCCGACGTCGCATTGATCGCGCGCGCCGCGGCGAGCGCTAGCGCCGCGATGATGCCTACGTCATCGATCTCTGCCGACGAGGCCATGCCCACGGCGCTGCGACGAGCCCACGTGCGCACCAGCGGAGCCAGGCGCTCGCGGGTTGCGCGGTCACACTCCTTGCTATCACGCACGCCGCGGGGAGCGGAGGTCGTTTCACGTCCGATGACGATGACACCCACCGCAACGGGACCGGCGAGTGCACCGCGCCCCACCTCGTCGATCGCTGCGAGGAGTGCGCCGGGACGGGCATCCCTCAGGAGTGAGCGCTCGACGCGCAAGCTGACCGCCATCGCCCGACTCAGCCGATGAACCCTCGGGGAGGCCACAGGACGACGACCACGCGTCCGACGATGTCGGAGGTCGGCAGGCTTCCTCCCTCGACGGGCAGCAGCGCGCGACTGTCGCGCGCGGTGCCGCGGCGATCCGCGAGGACGAACACCCTGCCGTCCGGGACGCTCACGTCAAAGGTCACCTGGTCCGTCGGGCCCGAGCGATAGGGCTCCTCGAGCGCTACCCCGTCCACGGTGATGCGGCCGGAGTCATCGCAGCAGACCACCTGCTGGCCGCCGACGGCAATGACGCGGGCGACAGAGGTGCCAGTCGGGCTCGCCCAGGCATCGGGGCTGCGCACCAGGACGAGATCACCGGCGGCGGTTTCGCCCCAGGAGGTCACCAGCACCCGGCTGCCGGCCGCAATCGACGGTTCCATCGCGTCGTCGGACACGTAGGCAATCGGGCCGACGATGAGTCGCGCGAGGATGACTGCTGCGACAACAATCGCAGCGACGATCCCCGCCTCGCGCGCGATGACCAACGCCCAGGAGCCCAACGATCGCCGGACGCGCGGGGCCGCGTGGCGCCCTGCGCCGGGAGTCCGGGCGTCGACCTCCGGTGCGCCGGTGACGGGTATCGGCTGGGTGTCGTCATCGGACCGGCGCATCGACGAGACGCTCACGGCGCGGGGCCGGACCCCTCGAGGGCCGGCTGCTCGAAGGTCTGCGGGATCTCAAGTACCTGGGCATTGCCCACGGGCCAGACGACGGCGAAGGCCCGACCGATCACGCGGTCCACCGGCACGAAACCGCCGCCGGGGTCACCCATGTGGGCGCGCGAGTCGGCCGACGCGGAGCGATGGTCGCCCATGACCCACATCGTGCCCTCGGGGACCAGGACATCGAAGGGCTGCTTGCTCGGCGGGTTCTTGCGATAGAGGTAGTCCTCCTCATCGAGCGCGATGCCGTTGACGGTGATCCGCCCGTCGGCGTCGCAGCACACGACGCGATCACCGCCTACCCCGATGACGCGCTTGATGAAGTCGGTGTCCCGCGGGGGCGCGAGGCCGACGATCTCGCCCAGGAGCCGTCCGGCGATCTCCACCGGCGACCGGTCGGGCTCGACGACCTCGCCGGTGATGAAGGACCCGGTGCCGTCGAAGACGACGATGTCGCCCCGCTCGACGGGGCGAAGGTGGTAGACGACCTTGTTGACCAGGACTCGGTCGCCCACCTGCAGGGTGTCCTCCATGGAGCCGGACGGGATGTAAAAAGCCTGCACGAGGAAGGTCTTGACGACGAAGGCGACCAGGAAGGCACCGATGATGAGGAGGGGGAACTCCAGCCATGCCGGTATGCGCGAGCGACGACGGTCCTCACCTGACACGCTCCCGGACGCCGTCGGCCGCGCCGGGGTTCCCTCGCCAGGCCCGGTGTCGCTCATGATCGCCCGCGACGTATGACGACGGGGGCCTCGACCGGGCTCACTCCGCGGCGGCAGGGGCGGTGTCGCGCAGTTCCTTGATCTTGGCTGCCTTGCCACGAAGGTTGCGCAGGTAGTAGAGCTTGGCCCGGCGTACATCACCTCTCGACACGACCTCGACCTTGTCGATGATTGGCGTGTGCAGGGGGAAGGTGCGCTCGACGCCAACGCCGTAGGAGACCTTGCGAACGGTGAACGTCTCGCGGACACCATCGCCGGTGCGCCCGATGACGACACCCTGGAAGACCTGGACGCGCGTCTTGTTGCCCTCGACCACCTTCACGTGCACCTTGACGGTGTCTCCGGGGCGGAAATCGGGGATGTCGCTGCGCAGCGATGCGGAGTC
>VGBQ01000259.1 GCA_016870425.1 Actinomycetota bacterium
CGCGCGCCTCGCTCATGGCACCGGGGTAGAAGGACGCGAGCTGGTTGGCCTCGACATCCGTGGTGCAGACAAACCTCGCCGTGTGGTGGACCTCACTCACGTGCACGGACTCGGTGTCGACGCCGTGTCGCTCCAGCCACGAGCGGTAGTCGTCGAAGTCGATCCCGACAGCATCCACGAGCACCGGGCGCAGACCCAGACAGCCCAGGCCGAAGGAGATGTTGGCCGCGACGCCCCCTCGGCGCACCTCAAGGGTCTCGACCAGGAACGACAGCGAGACGCGGTCGAGCTTGTCGGCGACGAGGGAGTCGGCGAATCGACCGGGGAAGGTCATGAGGTGATCGGTCGCGATCGACCCCGTCACGATGATGGCCACGCGCAGGACCCTATCGGGCCGCCGCGTCAGCGATGCGCGGTTCGGCGGAAGGGCTGTCTAGTGGAAGGAGTCGCCGCAGGCGCAGGAGCCGGTCGCGTTGGGGTTGTCGATCGTGAAGCCCTGCTTCTCGATCGTGTCGACGAAGTCGATCGTCGCACCACCGAGATAGGGAGCACTCATGCGATCCGTGACCACGCCCACACCGTCGAAGTCCTTGATGACGTCGCCATCGAGCGAGCGGTCATCGAAGAAGAGCTGGTAGCGCAATCCAGAGCAGCCACCCGGCTGCACTGCGATCCGCAGTGTCAGGTCGTCGCGACCCTCGGCGTCGAGCAGCGCCTTGACCTTCGAGGCTGCGGCATCGGTCAGGACAATGCCCTCACTCGTGGTGGTCTCCGCGGTCATGTGTTGCCTCCTTGTCGGGCGGTCTGCCGGTCTCGTGACCTGACAACGCGGCCGCCTGGCGGATTGTTCCTGCCGGTCGATCTGGGTGACGCTCCCGAGAGCCCTCCCAGCATGTCACAGGGCCCGGCTGCAGACCAGGCGGCGGGCTCCGGCAACACCCTCGACTATCGCGACCACTGGTCCGCGACCCGCGCTGCGGCGCGCGCCAGGACCGCCGAGGGATTCGAGCCGGGCTCCTCGCCGATGGCGTACGCCTCGGTGATGCCCAGGGCGCCGTACTCCCGACGGCCCACCTCGACGCGGCCGGCGATGACGACCAGAGGGCACCCCTGGTCGAGGGCCGCTGCGGCGAGTCCTGTGACTGCCTTGCCGCGCAGCGACTGCCAGTCGACGCTCCCCTCGCCGGTGACGACGAGGTCACTGCCCGCGATGGCATCGTCGAGTCCGACGGCCTCGCGCACGACGTCGAAGCCGGCGACGCGGCGCGCGCCCAGCAGGATGAACGCGAAGCCGAGACCTCCGGCAGCTCCCGCCCCGGGCAGTTCGGACCTGGTCGCGTCCCCGGGTGCGCAGGCGCGGCCGAACGCCGTCAGCGACTGCTCGAGATGTTCGACTGCCTCGGGATCGGCACCCTTCTGCGGCGCGAATCCTCGCGCTGCACCGTGCGGGCCGATGAGCGGAGCGTCGACATCCGTCGCGGCGATGAGCTCCACGTCCTTGACCCGCTCGAGAGCAGGGCCGAGGTCGACGGCAGCAATGTCCGCAAGACATGCGCCTCCTGCATCGAGGGCGACCGTCGCGCCGTCCGCATCCGTCGCCGTCGCTCCCAGGGCTGCGAGCATGCCCGCTCCCCCGTCGGTCGACGCCGTGCCGCCCAATCCGACCACGATCGTGCGCGCGCCGGAGTCGATGGCGGCCGCGATGAGCTGCCCGACGCCGTACGACGTCGCCGCTCCGGCATCGCGTCGCTCGGGATGCACGAGCGCCAGCCCGCACCCGTGAGCGGACTCGACGTAGGCAGTGCGCTCCACGACCGCGATGACTCCGATCGCGGTCTCCCCCATCGGGCCGCGCACGCCGACGGGCACCATCTCTGCATCGGTGGCAACGGCGATCACCTGGACGAAGCCCGGGCCGCCGTCCGAGAGCGGCAGGAGCGTAAGGATGTCGCCGGGTGCGCTCCAGCGCCATCCGGCCGCGATCGCCTCGGCTGCCTCGGCCGCCGACAGCGTGCCCGCGAAGTCATCAGGGGCGATGAGCACGCGCATCCGCTGACCGTATCCACCCCTGATGCGCGGGTGCCATGCGGTGAGACACTAGAGATATGGCGTTCACAGAGCCCGCGCCCACCCCGCTCGCGCTGCTCCTCCTCGGTCACGGAGCAGATCCCGATAGCGAGCGTGGTGTCGAGTGCCCGGGTGATCTGCCCCCGGCGAGCGATCCCGACCTGGTCGCGCGCGCCGCGGCCGCGAAGGAAGTGCTCGGAGATCGTCTCTACATCCTCGGCCACCACTACCAGCGCGATGAGGTCATCCAATTCGCCGACACGACAGGTGACTCCTTCAAGCTCTCACAGCAGGCGGCCGCGCATCCCGAGGCGGAGTTCATCGTCTTCTGCGGGGTGCACTTCATGGCGGAGAGCGCCGACATACTCACCGCCGACCACCAGCGGGTCATCCTGCCCGATCTTGCCGCCGGCTGCTCCATGGCCGACATGGCCGCGATCCACCAGGTCGATGCGGCCTGGGCCGCGATCACCGAGGCGGGCCTGGCGGACTCCACCATCCCCATCACCTACATGAACTCATCCGCGGACATCAAGGCCTTCACCGGCCGCAACGGCGGAGCGATCTGCACCTCCAGCAACGCCAAGAGATCACTGGAATGGGCCTTCGAGCGCGGGGAGCGCGTCATCTTCCTGCCCGACCAGCACCTCGGACGCAACACCGCGGTGCGTGACCTGGGCATGTCCCTCGACGACTGCGTGCTGTGGGATCCGCATCGCCCCACGCTGACGGCGGAGGAGTTGCGCGACGCACGAATGATCCTGTGGCGCGGGCACTGCTCGGTGCACGGACGATTCACGGCCCAGAGCGTGGCGGATGTCCGCGAACGCGTGCCCGGTGTGCAGGTGCTCGTCCACCCGGAGTGCCGCTACGAGGTGGTCGAGGACGCCGACCTCGTCGGCTCGACGGAGTTCATCATCAA
>VGBQ01000260.1 GCA_016870425.1 Actinomycetota bacterium
ATGGCCCTCAGGCGCCCGGACTGGATCTCACGCTGGTCCACCGACACCGCCGCCCAGGCGGGTGTCATTGGCGCGGCCTGGAGCGTGGCGGGATCCCTCGCCCGCGGCCTGCTCCCGCGCTCACCCATCGACCAAGCGGTCGCGACAGGTGTCACAGCCGCAATCCACTACGAGCTCACCGCGACCGCGTGGTCGTCCCTGGAGGCCATCGCCTCGATCCCCGGCACGCGACCGGGCACGACCGCGCGCGTCATCGTCGCGTCGGGAGCGATCGTCGGCGGCTACGCGACCGCCTTCGCCACCGCCAAGGCATCCGCCGACAACCCCGCCGCCGCGGTCGCCTACGCCGCCGGACGACAGATCGCCTTCGCCGGCATTTCCGGCGGTGCCGCATCGCTGTGGGACGACGTACTCCACAAGCGCCTGCATCTCAAGCCAGGACTCGACACCACGCTCGTGCCCAATCTGCTCACCGGCACGGCGATCGCCGCGGGCAATGTCTACTTCGCTGTACGCCGCGCACACAAATACGGCAATGCCAATCCGGACAACCACCGCATCGAAGGCGCCAACATCCGCTCGATCCTCACTGCCACCGGCATCGGCGCGGCGAGCTTCATCGGCCTGGGCACCCTCGTCGTCGCGGAGCAACTGACGGCCCATGGGCTGCAGCGACTCATGCGCGCCGCGATCCGACGCGACCCGGGTGCCGCGGGCGGATTCGTCGCACACGCCGTGCTCCTCGGCGCCATGGGCCTCGCCGGTGCCTACGCCCTGCGCAAGATCACACACCGCCTCGAGCGCAAGGACGACATCATCGAGCCGGCGTACCCCGCTGCTCCCGCCAATCCGCACGTCTCTGCCGGCCCCACGAGCGACATGCCCTTCGACTCGATCGGCAAGGAGGGTCGTCGCTTCGTCACCATGGTGCTCACGCACGACGAGATCACCAAGGTCATGGGCGAGCCCGCGGTCGACCCTGTGCGCATCGTGTGTGGATACGAGTCGGCCGACGACCTCCGCGAGCGCGCGGAACTCGGCGTCGCCGATCTCGAGGCATGCGGCGGCTTCGAGCGCTCGCTCATCTGCGTCGCTAGCCCCACAGGCGTGGGCTACGTCAACTACACGATCATCGAGGCACTCGAATACCTCACGCGAG
Organism: Actinomycetota bacterium; assembly: GCA_016870425.1. Lineage (GTDB taxonomy): Bacteria > Actinomycetota > Actinomycetes > S36-B12 > S36-B12 > Mxb001. The sequence goes on from VGBQ01000260.1 coordinate 1,160, forward strand.
GCAATTGCGCGACCATCGTGCCGCAATACGCTCTCGTGCCCAGCGCGCTCGCGATGCCCAAGACGGTCGACGGCATCATGCTCACGCGCTACGTGCTCGAGGCGATCCAGGAGCGACTGCAGTCGATACCCGCCGAGCGGCGCCCTCGCGTGGTGCTCATGGGCGAGAGCCTCGGGGCCAATGTCGCCCTCGACGTCTCCACCGTGCCCGGGCCCTTCGTCGGCATCCCGGCGCTGGAGCACCTGGGCGTCTCCGGCGGCGTCTACTTCGGCGTGCCCTTCCGCACGGAGTTCTGGCGCCGCTGGCGGGACAACCCCGAGGCTATGGATCCCGAGCACGATCTCCTGCTCGTCTCCGAGCCCAGCGAGGCACCCGAGCTGCCGCCCGGGCAGATGCGCCACCTCATGGTCGTGCACCATGACGACCCGGTCAATAAGTACGCCTACTCGATGGTGCTGCAGCCACCGCCGTGGATGGGTCCGCCCGCGACGCGGCCGCCGATGGTCCCGCGCGAGACGCGCTGGCGCCCGATCACGAGCTTCGTCATCGCCACGGTCGATCTCAAGAACGGCATGAATTCCAAGCCCGGCACCTTCGTGCGTCGCGGTCACGACTACCGCATCGAGGCGCGCCTGGGCCTGCAGCGCTCCTACGGCCTCGCCTGCACCGACGCCCAGGCCGAGGCCATCGAGCACGCGCTGCGCGACCGCGAGACTGAGTGGGCCGCGCGCCGCATGATCGCCCGCAAGATGGACCGCGCCCGTCGCTCCATCGCATCGACGCTCGAGAAGTGGGGATCACCCCAGATCGACGTGGCCGACATCGACCCGGGCGCCGTCGAGGAGCCGGACTCCCCGCTCAAGCGGCTCGGCATGATCTCCGGCCCGCCCGGGATCTAGCGGCGCGGCGTCCGGAAGGAGTAGGACGCGACCGGCCCGGGGCCCTGCGCGTTGACCGCCTTCACCTGTACGACGTACTTCGTGCCGGGGCGCAGCGAGGAGATCCCCGCACCGGCCCCCGAAAGCGGGGTCCAGGGATTCCATCGACCACCGGTGCCGTATCTCGCGACATAGCCGGTGATCGGCGAGCCCCCGAGTTCCAGCGGCTCCTGCCAACGCACGGTCACGCGATAGGTCCTGCCGGTCCGGGTGAACTTCGAGGTGCTGAAGCCACTCACCTTGCCCGGTGTGGTGAGCACCTCGTCGGGCATCGTGATCGGCGCGCTCGGCTGCGAGTATTCACTCGTGCGGCCATCGGCGTTGACTGCGCGGATCCGATAGCGGTAGGAATAGCCCGGCGTGACGTCCGTAACGTCAATTGATGTGTCGGCGGTGCTGGTGCGGCCCAGCGAGACCCACCCCTCGCCCTCGGTGCTCTCCTCGATGTCGTAGGCGATGATCGCCGCACCGCCGTCATCGGCGGGCGCCGTCCAGGTCAGGGAGAATCTGCCCCGCTCGGCGACGGTCGCCATCACCCCCGTGGGTGCCCCCGGATCCCCCGTCTCATCGGAAACGCCGACTCCGCGAGCGGCCAGCCACCCCAGATAGTTGCCCAAGCGGGTGTAGACCCCGGGTGTGAGGTCGATCTCCCTGCCATCCTGCATTCCAGCGCAGCCGTAGCCCCAACTGACGATGCCGACGAGGGTCGATCCAGAAACGAGCGGACCGCCCGAGTCGCCCTGGCAGGTGTCGATGGGCAAGCCGGTCGGGGTCGCCCCGCCCGCGCAGATCATCGTCTCGACATCGAACGCCGACCCGATGCCGGAGTAGGTGACAGATCCAACCTGGTAGGTCGACGTCGATCTCGCGCAGACGGAGTC
>VGBQ01000261.1 GCA_016870425.1 Actinomycetota bacterium
CCACCGTCGATCATCGCGTCGCCTGACGTGAGCAGGCCCCCGAGCTCGTCGACGACGGCCTGGGTGATGGCACCCGCCGGGACCATGATCCAGACATTCCGCGGTGTCTCCATCTTCGCGGCGAGATCGGCTAGGGACGTGGCCCCGATCGCGCCCTCAGCGACGAGGGCCTCGACCACGGACGCATCCCGGTCGAAGACCACGGCTGAGTGTCCGTCGCGCATGATCCGGCGCACGATGTTGGCTCCCATGCGTCCGAGTCCGATCATGCCCAGCTGCATGGGCTGCGATGTCGCCATGGCGTGGTCCCTCCGTCAGGTGGCCACCGCGTGGCCACAGCGTGTCCCTTGGCCCATACGGTGTACGACCCCGTCACGGTAGTGCAAGGCTTCTCGCATGAACATCACCGAACCTGGAGACCCCACCCGCACTCGCTCCTGGGCCCGACTCGGGCAGCTTGCCGTGCCCATGCGCGCGCGGGAGCTGCGGGAGATCTTCGCCGAGGAGCCCGCTCGCGGACCGGCGTGGACTCTCGATGCGGCTGGCCTGCATGTGGACTTCAGCAAGCAGCGGGTCACGCGGGAGGTGATGGATGCCCTCCTGGAGCTGGCGAGTGAGCAGGGCGTGCTGGAGCGTCGGGACGCGATGTTCGCCGGAGCGCATATCAACGCCACCGAGGACCGCGCTGTGCTGCACACCGCCCTCCGGCTCCCACTCGGTGCGTCGCTGGAGGTTGACGGCATAGATATCGCCGCCGAGGTGCATGACGTGCTGGGACGGATGGCGAACTTCTCCGATCGTGTCCGGCAAGGAGAGTGGACCGGCGCTACCGGTGAGCGGATCCTCAACGTCATCAACATCGGCATCGGTGGGTCGGACCTGGGTCCGGCCATGGCCTACGAGGCATTGCGCTACTACTCCGACCGTCAGATGACCTTCAAGTTCGTGTCCAATGTCGATCCCACGGACATCACCGAGGCCCTGCTGGGGCTCGACCCGGCGCAGACGCTCTTCATCGTCGCGTCCAAGACCTTCGGCACTCAGGAGACGTTGACGAACGCCAAGGCCGCCCGCCAATGGATCGTCGACGCCTTGGGTGAGGGCGCGGTCGGGAAGCATTTCGTGGCGGTTTCCACCAATGCTGAGCGCGTCGCTGGCTTCGGCATCGACACGGACAACATGTTCGGCTTCTGGGACTGGGTGGGTGGCAGATACTCAATGGAATCGGCCATCGGACTCAGCACCATGATCGCGATCGGCCCGCAGAGGTTCCGCGAGCTCCTCGATGGATTCCACGCTGTGGACCAGCATTTCCGCTACGCCGACCCTGCGGTGAATGTGCCGCTGCGCATGGGGCTCATCGCTGTCTGGAATCGGGACTTCTTGGACATCCCCACCAACGCGGTGCTGCCCTACGCGCAATTCCTCTCCCGCCTGCCGGCGTACCTCCAGCAGCTCACGATGGAGAGCAACGGCAAGTCGGTGCGCTGTGACGGAGCGCGGGTGGACTACAACACCGGGGCGATCTACTGGGGAGAGCCAGGGACCAACGGGCAGCACTCGTTCTACCAGTTGCTCCATCAGGGGACCGAAGTCGTGGCGTGCGACTTCATGCTCTTCGCGCAGGCTCTCGAGCCCGTCTATGACATGCAGGACATGCTCGCCGCCAACGCCCTCGCGCAGGCTGCGGTGCTCGCCTTTGGACGCACGGCCGAGGAGGTCCGGGCGGATGGCACTCCCGAGGATCTGGTGCCGCACAAGGTGATGCCCGGCAACCGGCCATCGACCTTCATCCTCGCGGCACGACTTGAGCCGCACGCGCTGGGCGCCCTCATCGCGCTGTACGAGCACAGCGTGTTCGTCCAGGGCGCCGTATGGGGCATCGACAGCTTCGACCAGTGGGGGGTCGAACTCGGCAAGGCCATGGCCAACTCGATCCTGCCCGATCTGCAGGATGCAGACCGGCCGCTGGATCGCGACTCCAGCACCGATGCGCTCATCAGGGCCTACCAGGCCTTGCACGCGCAGGCCTAGCGGTCAGCCCGTGTCGGTGCCGCGGCGCCGCAGGTATCTCTCGAACTCGCGGGCGATGGCTTCACCGCTCGCCTCGGGGAGTTCCGTCGTGTCGCGAGCCTCCTCCAGCTGCCGGACGTAGTCGGCGACCTCGTCGTCGTCGGCGGCGAGCTCATCGACGCCGATCTCCCACGCCCGAGCGTCATCGACGAGGTCGCCGAGGGGCACGGGGACGTCGAGGAGGTCTTCCACCCGGCGTACCAAGGCCAGGGTGGCCTTCGGAGACGGGGCCTGGGCGACGTAGTGAGGCACCGCGGCCCACAGGGAGACCGAGGGCAGGCCCCGGCGCGAGCAGGCCTCCTGCAGGACGCCCACGATGCCGGTCGGGCCCTCGTAGTGCGAGGGCTCGACTCCGAGCCGGACGGCCGTGCCGGGGTCGGTGGCGGTGCCGGTCACGGGCACCGGGCGCGAGTGCGGGCTGTCGGACAGGAGTGCGCCGAGGGTGACCGAGAGTGTCACGCCCAACTCGCCCGCGAGCCCCAGGATCTCGTCCGTGAACTGGCGCCACCTCATATTGGGCTCGATGCCGTGAACCAGGACGACGTCACGCGTCGCGAGCGGCAGTCGCGCGACGTAGATGCGCGTGGTCGGCCAGGTGAGCCGGCGTACGCCCTCGTCGTCAAACGCGATGGTGGGTCTGTTGACCTGGTAGTCGTAGTAGTCCTCGGGATCGATTTCGGCTAGGGGTACGGCGCCCCACACGTCGACGAGGTGGCCGACCGCGTCGCTCGCTGCGTCTCCCGCGTCGTTCCAGCCCTCGAATGCCGCAACGAGCACGGGATCGACGAGTTCGGGCAGCGCCTCGAATTCGATCATGCGGCTACCTTTTCTCCCGGGACCGGGATCACCCTATGCCAAGCTGGCAGGCCGAGGCACGCGTCGCCT
>VGBQ01000262.1 GCA_016870425.1 Actinomycetota bacterium
TGGTCAATGAGGCGCTATCCGCGACCTACGGCATCCCCCTCGATGTGCAGCGCCGCGACGGCCGCTGGTTCGCCCGGGCGCTGTGATGCGACAGCGCTGGATCTTCGGCGACCAGCTCGGTCCGCATTTCCTCGGAGATGAGCGACCGGACGGAGATGACGGAGCCGAGCGCGTGTTGCTCATCGAGTCCCAGGCAGTGTTCCGCCGCCGCCGGTATCACCGCGCGAAGGCGCACCTCATCCTGTCGGCCATGCGCCACCGTGCCGCCGAGCTTGGGGATCGCTGCGACTACGTGTCGGTCGAGACCTTCCGGGAGGGTCTCGCGCGGATTCCCGGGCCGCTTTCCGTGGTCGCACCCACCTCCTGGGCAGCCCGAGACCTCGTCGCGGACATCTCGCGCCAACGCGATGTGGCGGTGCTCCCGGCACGCGGGTTCGTCACCTCCCAGGAGGACTTCGCCACCTGGGCGGACGGTCGGCGCACGCTGCGGCAGGAGGACTTCTACCGGGCCGTCCGCAGGTCCACCGGGGTGCTCATGGAGGGTGACGAGCCGGTCGATGGACGGTGGAACTTCGATGCGGACAACCGCCTGCCCCCGCCGAAGGGCGCCCTCACCCTGGGGCTGCCCGAACCTGTGTGGCCGGTTGAGGACGACATCGATGCCGGAGTGCGCGCCGACCTCGACCGGTGGGAGCGCGAAGGAGTGGAGTTCATCGGCGACGCCGGCCCCCGACTCTTCGCCGTCACGCGCGCGGAGGCGCTGGCCGTGCTCGAGGACTTCGTCACCCACCGGCTCCCGACATTCGGACCCTACGAGGACGCGGCCCTCGTCGGCGACTGGCCGATGTCGCATTCGCTGCTGTCCGTGCCGATGAACCTGGGCCTTCTGCACCCACGAGAGGCCATCGATCGCGTCGTCGAGGCCTGGGACCGCGGCGATGTCCCGCTAGCAAGCGCCGAAGGCTTCGTCCGCCAGGTGATGGGGTGGCGAGACTTCGTCTGGCACCTCTACTGGCACTTCGGACCCGACTACGTCACCGACTCCAACACGCTGCAGGCTCATGTCCCCCTCCCGGACTGGTTCCGCGATCTGCGCGCGGACGACGTACGCGCCCGCTGCCTCGCCACCGCCCTCGCGGAAGTCCGCGAACGCGGGTGGAATCACCACATCATCCGTCTCATGGTGCTGGGCAACTGGTCGCTACAGCGCGGATATGACCCGCGCGAGGTGACGGAGTGGTTCACGGCGAACTACGTCGATGCCTACCCCTGGGTGATGGCCGCCAATGTCGTGGGCATGGCCCTGCACGCTGATGGAGGGCGCATGGCGACCAAGCCCTACGCCGCCGGCGGTGCCTACATCCATCGCATGACCGATTTCTGTCGCGACTGCGCCTATCGCCCAGACCATCGCGTGGGGGAGCGGGCGTGCCCCATCACGGCGGGCTACTGGGCCTTCATCCACCGACACGAGGCCGCCTTCGCCCGTCATCCTCGAATGGCGCAACCGGTGCGGGGTCTCACACGACTGTCGGATCGAGAACAACTCCTGGTCCAGGAGGAGGCACGAGGGTCGTCAGCGCCGTGAGGATCGATCCGGTACCCGTCACGACCGCCGACGATCCCCGCGTGGACGCCTACCTCCGGCTCACGGACATGGACTTGCGCCAAGCGAGCGAGCCGGCCCGGGGTCTCTTCATCGCCGAGGGGCACCTCGTCATCGAGCGGTGTGCCGCGCAGGGCCTGGGTGTCCTGTCAGTCCTGACCGCACGTCGCTGGCTCGCGCGACTCGAGGGGGCCCTCGCCGGAATTGACGTCGACGTCCTCGTCGCGGACGAGGACGTGATGCAGTCCATCACCGGCTTCCGCGTGCATCGAGGCGCCCTCGCCGCGGTGGCCCGGCCGACGACGCTCACGGTCGATGACGTGCTCGCCGACAGCGGCGACGTGCTGCTCCTGGAGCACCTGGTCGATCCCACCAACGTGGGCCTGGCGATCCGCTCGGCCGTGGTGCAGGGCATTGATCGCGTCATCGTCTCGCCAGAGTGTGCCGACCCGCTCTACCGGCGGGCCGTGAAGTCGTCGATGGGTGCAGTGCTGCGGTGCCACTGGTCGCGCAGCGAGGATTGGCCCCGCACCCTGGCAGATGTTGGCCACAGACGACGGCTCATCGCCCTCACCCCGGACGGGCAGGACGACCTCGACACCGCCCTGCTGCAGGCGGGTGCCACCGAGGTGGCCCTGATGGTGGGGGCGGAGGGCCCGGGGCTCAGCGCGGCAGCCGCGGCTGCGGCCTGGCACCGCTGCGCGATCCCCATGGCCGCGCCGGGGGACTCACTCAACGTCGCCGCGGCCACCGCGATCGCCTGCTATGCGCGCCGCCGGCACAGGGTCGCGCCACTCGAGCCGTAGGACGGCAGACCCGACGGGTCGGACGTGAAGTGGCTCGGGCGCTCCCAGCCCGTACGATGGGCCCATGAGCCGCACTTCCGTGTCTGCTGCCCTTGCGCTTGCCTCGTGCGCGCTCCTTGCGGCGTGCAGCGCCCAGCCCGCCGCGACTCCACCGGCCGCCCAGGGCTCGGCAACCGCCGGAGAGGCTTCCGCCCCGAGCGAGGGCGGTCAGGACGCGCCTTCTCCGACACCCAGCGGGTCGATGAGCGCAGACGGGATCGTGACGGTCGGGCTGGTCGAGCCCTATACGCCGGCAAGCCAGGGCACAGCCACTGACGACTACCGGTGCTTCCTCCTCGACACCGGCGTTCCCGAGGACAGGTTCATCACCGGCGTGAGGTTCGTCCCCGACAACGCATCGGTCGTACACCACGCGATTCTCTACCGTGTCCGACCCCAGCAGATCCAGGCCGCTCAGCAGCGGGATGCCGACACTCCCGGACAGGGCTGGAGCTGCTTCGGAGGCCCCGACCTTCCCTCCGCGGGCGGCAACGGCGTGA
>VGBQ01000263.1 GCA_016870425.1 Actinomycetota bacterium
GCGCCCCGAGCGGGCACCCCGGGCGAGGTCGAGCAGATCCATCTCCCACGGTCCGGGCAGAGAGTCATCCACGTGCACCGCATCGAGGACGCCACCGACCGGCCCCTTCACCGCGTCCAACGCATCGGCGCACATCCACACCACGAAGCCCGTCGCGCCTTCATCCAGCGCCTGCGCGAAGCCCACATCGTCGCGGAGCGCTCGTGCTCGCGTGCGCCGGTCTGCCCGGCCCAGCTCAGGATCAGACTGGGGCGGATCCGCGTAGGTCCGCCACGCGGTCATGACGCCACCGACCGCTCGCCCGCCGGTGACAGGTCCGGCGCCGCGCGGATGCCCTCCCGCACCGCGGCCAGCACCGTGCGGGAGGCGAGGTACGTCGAGTCAAGATGAGACGTGGCCGCTCCAGCCACGGCTGAAGCGAAGCGCGATAGAGCGGTGGCGGGCGCCAACTCGTCGGGGACGGGGGGCAGAAATGCATCGCAGGCGGCCGGGAACGCATCCCGGAGCCCACGGCCTGCCGGCACGGGGTCGAGCAGGTGGACGACATTGAGCCACGCACCCACGCGGTGATAAGGAAAGTCTGTCGCGGTGACAGCGATGGTGGCGTTGGCGAGGGGGCTGCCGAGGGTGATGAGCAGGTCGATGTCGATGCGGGGATCCGCGAGCAGGTCCCACGCCACGACCGAGCCCAGTGAGTGGGCGATGACAACCCGCGGCCGTGGAGCGCGCAGCATCGCGGAACTCACCCGATGCAGCACCGCCGCGCGACGCGCGCTGTCATCGAGGTAGCGCCCCACCTGATCCAGGCCGAAGACCGGTGCGCGCAGCATCGGCGCCAGTGGCAGCCGATCGGCGATGTCGGCCGGTCGCGGCAGGCCCGCGGGCCAGGACAGACGCGTCGACTCTCCTTCCGCGTCCACCAGGTCGGTCAGTCGCCTCTGCCGCTCGACGTAGTCACGCCTCTCGGTATCAGCCGCGCATCGATCCGGCTCGGTTGTCCACTGCGCACGCACCTGGGCCTGCGTCGTGAGCAGATCGTCGTACGCCGGGGCAATGAGATCGACGGTGAGGCCACCGAGGGATCGACTCAGTGGGCGCCACCAGGCCTGCCTCAATCCACCGACCCCGTGCAGGTAGACGATGCTGGCGCGCGCCGGGACGGATCGGGGGCTCACGGTCGAAGACTACGACCCCTTTCCCGGGCTGCGCGGACGACACGGACGTGCCAGAAGTGACCGGTCGAATTGTCTGTGACTGGTGGTGGTCAAGTTTTTCGAAAAAGTTGCGACACACCCTTGCGCGGCTTGCGCGGAGGGCATAGAAATGACCCGTCGCAAGGGAAACTGAGCGATCGGAGCAGCGGAGATCGAGTCGCAAGACGAGATCGGAGGCAACTCCCCACCCCGGTGTCGCGGGGGGACCGAAGCTTCGGGATCGGCTGAAGCGGCGCAAGCCGCACCGGAGGAGCCCCGGCAACGGGTGCGACGGAGAAGGGGCGACGCCCCCGACTTCCCCTCGCGGGACCGGCAGGCAGGATCCATAGCGAGACCCCTGGAACTCATGCTTCCAGGGGTCTCGCTCTTTATAGCCGCTGAGCGGGCTCCTAGCCGGGCGCCACGCCGCCATAGTGGGCGCCCAGTCGGGCGAAACCCTCGTCGATGCTCACCTCGGGCGACCAGGCCAGTGCCCGCCGTGTCTCGCGCTGGTCGAACCAGTGGGCCGTGGCCAGTTGCTCGGCGAGGAAGGCCGTGACGGGCGGGTCCCCCTCGCGACCGCTGCGCTCCCACACCCGCTCGAGCATGTGGCCGCCCATGCGAGCCACGGGGAAAGGCACGCTGCGGGAAGGCCCGGGTGCGCCCGCAGCGCGGGCGATGCGCGTCAGCATCTCGCTCACGGTGCGCGGCTCGCCGTTGGACACCACGAAGGCCCGGCCACGGACCTGCGGGAGGTCGGCCCTGTCCGCTGCTGCGACCAGCGCCGCACCGGCGTTGTCGATGTACGTCGTGTCGATGAGCGCGGCGCCCGTCCCTATGGTGACGAGGCGACCGGAGCGCGCCCGATCGATGATGCGCTCGGTGAGTTGCGTGTCACCCGGTCCCCACACGAGATGCGGACGCACGATCGTGACCGCCATGCGGTCGTCATGGGCTGCGAGGGTCTCGGCTTCAGCCATTGCCTTGCTGCGCGAGTAATGGCCGCGCGCACTCGCAGGATCGGCGCGCTCGGCCTGAGCCCCGATCAGCGGGTGGCCGGCATGTGCCACCGACGGCGATGAGACCAGCACGAAGCGAGGGACGCCGGCCTGGCGGGCTGCCTCGATGACCCGGCGCGTGCCCAGGACGTTGGCCCGCTCGTACTCCTCCCAGGGCCCGGTGATGTCGACACGGGCGGCTGCGTGCACAACCGCCCCGCAGCCCGCGAAGGCCTCGATGAGCGCGTCTGCTGAGCCCGCGACATCGGCGCGGTGCTCGCGCGCGCCCAGGTCCGTCAGACCAGCGGGCAGCGGGCCCCTCTGCACCGCGACCACGTCGTCGCCGCGGGCCAGGAAAGCCCGCGCTGCGGCTCCCCCGACGACACCGGACGCCCCGGTCACCGCCACCCGCTCAGCCATCGCCGCGCTCCCCGGCGAGGTAGATCCCGGCCTCCCGTGCGATGCGGGTGCGGTCCACCTTGGAGCGGTGCCGCACGTCCACGGGCAGGGAGCGCATGGTGAGGACCGTGGCCAACTCAAGCCCGGTCGACTCCCGCACGGCATCGCGGACCCGAGTGGTCGTGTCGACATCAGCGAGGCCAAGCGACGGCCCGGGGGCGAGCAGCACGATCACGGGCACCTGCGCTCCTGCAGGACCCACTCCGACGAGTGCGGCCAGCGGCACGCGTGCGGTGCGCTGCGCGACAAGCTCCGCCGCC
>VGBQ01000264.1 GCA_016870425.1 Actinomycetota bacterium
CGCGGCCGCATGCGCACGGCGAGAGGCGCGCCGGGGCGCTCCGGCCCGGCAGCCTCGTCGAAGAGCGTTGCACCCACGGTCGCGAGACTACGCGCCCATCAGGCCTCCGCAGCGAAGGGAAGCGAGCCGGCGCACAGGGCCGAGCGGTATCGACCTACCTCCTCGAAGCCGACGGCACGGTAGGCCTGTGCCGCCGCGGCATTGTCGGCGTACATCTCCAGCCACACTCCCGTCGCTCCCGCCGCAAGGGCTTCCCCGGCCAGCGACGCCGTGACCGCCCGGCCGAGCCCGAGCCCGCGGTGCGCCGGGTCGGTGCAGATGCTCACGAGGTGCGCGCGGCCATGGGCTGCTGCGACCCGGGCGCCGACGGCGATGAGCGCATGGTCGTCGACGACGCCCCGCCATTCCTCCACGTGTGGGTCACCGGCACGGATGTACGCCGACGAGGAGTGCTCCAGCAGCTGATCGATGCGCGGGTCATCCGGCTCGAGCCGCACCCCCACCGTCGCCGAGTGTGCAGTTGCGTGATGCGAATCCGCGGGATTGGCGCACGCAAGTGCACTCTCGACAAGCGCGGCATCGCCCGCCAACTCCCACAGGGACCAGTGGCCGGGGTCGGGGCCGCGGATGTCAACGGGCAGGAGAGCGAAGACGTGATCGTGCACGGTGACGCCATCGAAGCCGTGCGAGCGCATCGCGTCGATAAGCCGGAGGATGCGCGCGGGGTCATCGCCGAGCGCGGCAACCCACACCTCCCCTGACTTCCGCCCGGCGCGCAGCAGTGCCACGTGATCGCCGTCGATGGCGAACGCCCCGATGTCGGCATCCTCCATCCGCAGGCGCAGGAAAGGGTCAGCCGGCCGGGCTTGGCGCAGCGGGTGCTGCATCGATGCCGGCCTCCTTGCGCTGCTTGGGCGTGATGGGCGTCGGCGCACCCGTGAGTGGGTCCTGGCCACCGCCGGTCTTGGGGAACGCGATCACGTCGCGGATGCTCGATGCGCCAGCAAGGAGCATGGCGACCCGGTCGATGCCGAAGGCGATGCCACCGTGCGGGGGCGGGCCGTACTGGAAGGCCTCGAGCAGGAAGCCGAACTTTGACTCCGCCTCCTCCTCGGACATGCCCAGCAGCGCGAACACCCGTTCTTGCACGTCGCGGCGGTGGATACGCACCGATCCCCCGCCAATCTCGTTGCCGTTGCAGACCATGTCGTAGGCCCACGCGAGCGCCTCGTCGGGTGCGGACTCGAAGGTGTCGATCCAGTCCGAGTTGGGTGAGGTGAAGGGATGGTGCACCGCGGTCCAGCCCTGTGTGCCGTCGTCCTCCTCGGTGCGCTCGAACATCGGCGCATCGACGACCCAGAGGAAGGACCACGCGGACGCGTCGATGAGCCCGAGGCGGTGGCCGATCTCTACGCGAGTAGCGCCGAGGAGCGCGCGGGCGTCGGAGACCGGACCCGCGGCAAAGAATGCGCAGTCGCCCTCCGCAGCACCGACGGCCGCCCTCAGGCCGGCTCGCTCGGCGTCCGACAGGTTCTTGGCCACCGGACCGCCCAGCTCGCCGTCTGCCCCGAAGGTGACGTAGGCCAGGCCCTTGGCCCCGCGCTGCTTGGCCCACTCCTGCCAGGCGTCGAAGGTCCGGCGGGGCTGGTCGGCGCCGCCAGGCATGACGACCGCGCCGACATAGGGTGCCTGGAATACGCGGAACGGCGTCTCGCGGAAGTAGTCGGTGAGGTCGACGAGCTCGAGGGCGAAGCGCAGGTCGGGCTTGTCGGTGCCGAAGCGCCGCATCGCTTCGGCATAGGGCATGCGAGGCACCTCGCCGATGTCGACGCCGAGGATGCCCTGCCAGAGCGCGCGCACAATGGCCTCGCCGACCTGGATGACGTCCTCCTGCTCGACAAAGGACATCTCGATGTCGAGTTGGGTGAACTCCGGTTGGCGGTCGCCGCGGAAGTCCTCGTCGCGGTAGCAGCGCGCGATCTGGAAGTAGCGCTCCATGCCCGCGACCATGAGGAGCTGCTTGAAGAGCTGCGGCGACTGCGGGAGGGCGTACCAGTTGCCCGGCTGCAGGCGGGCGGGCACGAGGAAGTCGCGAGCGCCTTCGGGCGTCGACGCGGTGAGCGTCGGCGTCTCGATCTCGACGAAGTCGCGCGCGAGCAGGGTGTCGCGGCAGATCTGGTTGAGCTTGGAGCGCATGCGCAGGTTGTCGCCCACCGAAGGCCGCCGCAGGTCGAGGTAGCGGTAGCGCAGGCGCGCCTCCTCGCCGATGGTCGCGCGGTCGTCGACCGGGAAGGGCAGCGGCGCAGCGGGGCTGAGCACCTCGACCTCGCTCGCCTCGACCTCGAGGCTGCCGGTGGGGATATCGGGGTTCTCATTCCCCTCCGGGCGCCGGCGCACCGTGCCGACGATCCGCAGGCAGTACTCATCGCGCAGCCCGTGGGCAACGTCGGGATCGTTGATGACGACCTGGACCACTCCGCTGGCGTCCCGGAGGTCGAGGAAGGCGACACCGCCGTGGTCGCGACGCCGGTCCACCCAGCCGGCGAGCGTGACGGCCTGCCCTTCATCGGTGCTCGTCAGCGTGCCGGCCCGATGCGTGCGGATCACGATGCTCCCTTGTCGTCATTTGCCGCCACAAGGAGCGGCCACAGGTCAGTATCAGGGGGACTCCAGGTTTGGGTGTCAGCGCCCACCTGCTCGCCGCTGCGGATGTCCTTGACGGTGTCGCCGTCCTCGGAGGGGAACCATACGAAGGGGATGCCCCTGCGGTCGGCGTACTTGATCTGCTTGCCGAACTTGTCCGCGCGCGGTGCCACCTCGCACGGGATTCCACGCGCTCGCAACCCTTGGGCAACCGCGTCACTG
>VGBQ01000265.1 GCA_016870425.1 Actinomycetota bacterium
CCTCGACGCGCGGGCGCTGCAGTGCGCGACTGACGACGAGTCGCGTGCCGATGCCCTGATTGGCCTCGCGGCGGACGCCATCGCGAACCATCAGCCGGAGCAGGCGGCATCGTGGCATCAGCAGGCGGCCACGCATGCCTTGGATTCATGGAGGACTCGGACGCGATGGCACTGGGTCGGCGCTGAGCGGGCGCTGCTGGTCGGTGACTTGCCCGGTGCCTCGGAGCACGGTCGCGAAGCATGGGCGGCGTGCGAAGGCCGGTCCGTGCGCCACGTGGCCAAGTCGCGCATCGTCTTCGCCGCCGCCAGCGGCGAGGTCGAGGCACTCCCCGAGGTGAGCACCGTGCTGAGCGGCCACGGCTGGGTGACCCTGGAGTGGCCGCTCGCCCTGGTCGCGGCGGACCATCCCGAGCGACTGCCTGCGGGGTGGCTGGTCCAGGCATGGGCGAGGGGCCGCGCCGCGACGTACTCCATCGAGGGTTGCCTGCCCGAGGACCGGCAACAGGCTTGGCGGGCCCATCCTGGAGTACGCCGGCTGCGGGAGGGCGGCAGCCTCCCGGGGGACGGGTAGCCTGACGCCATGTCGGACGGTCCCGCGCTCCCTGAGCCCTTCGCCTATCTCGGACTCACCTTCGACGATGTCCTCCTGCTGCCCGCGGAGTCCGATGTCGTGCCGAGCGAGGTCGATACGACGAGTCGGCTCACGCGCAACATCAGCGTCCGCGTGCCGCTCCTGTCGAGCGCCATGGACACGGTGACCGAGGCGCGCATGGCCATCGCCGTGGCCCGCCAGGGCGGCGTAGGGATCCTCCACCGCAACCTGTCCATCGAGGATCAGGCGACGCAGGTGGACATGGTCAAGCGCTCCGAGGCCGGGATGGTCACCAACCCCGTCACCTGCGGACCGGAGGACACACTCGCCGAGGTGGATGCGCTCTGCGGCCGCTACCGCGTCAGCGGCGTGCCGGTCGTCGACGACCAGCAGGTGCTCGTCGGCATCATCACCAACCGCGACATGCGCTTCGAAGACGACATGTCGCGTCGCGTACGCGAGGTCATGACGCCCATGCCGCTCATCACGGCTCCCGTGGGTGTCGATCCCGAGGAGGCGTTGCGCATCCTCGCCAAGCACAAGGTGGAGAAGCTGCCCCTGATCCACCCCGATGGTCGGCTCGGGGGACTCTTCACCGTCAAGGACTTCGTCAAGTCCGACAAGTACCCCCTCGCCACCAAGGACGCCGCCGGGCGCCTCATCGTCGGCGCCGCGGTCGGAGTCGGCCCGGACGCTGAGAAGCGCGCCCATGACCTCATCGACGCCGGCGTCGACCTGCTCGTCGTCGACACCGCCCACGGGCATTCGCGCGCGGTCGTCGAGATGGTGGCTTTGCTCAAGCGCACGACCTCGGTCGACGTGGTCGGGGGCAACGTGGCGACCCGTGAGGGTGCACATGCCCTGGTCGAGGCCGGTGCCGATGGCATCAAGGTCGGTGTCGGCCCGGGGTCGATCTGCACGACCCGCGTGGTGGCCGGCGTTGGGGTGCCGCAGATCTCCGCTATCTATGAGGCAAGCCTGGCAGCGCGACCCTCAGGGGTCCCCATCATCGGCGACGGTGGCGTGCAGTTCTCCGGCGACATCGCCAAGGCCCTCGTCGCCGGGGCGGACACCGTGATGGTGGGCAGCCTGCTCGCGGGTTGCGAGGAGGCCCCCGGCGACGTTGTCTTCGTCAATGGCAAGCAGTTCAAGGCCTATCGCGGCATGGGCTCCCTCGGAGCGATGCAGTCGAGAGGAGAGGCGCGCTCCTTCTCCAAGGACCGCTACTTCCAAGATGACGTGCTCAGCGACGACAAGCTCGTGCCCGAGGGAATCGAGGGAATGGTGCCCTATCGCGGCCCGCTCGCCGTCGTCGCGCACCAACTCGTCGGAGGTCTGCGGGCTTCCATGGGCTACTCCGGGGCATCGACCATCCCCGAGCTCCACGCGAAGGGCCGCTTCGTGCGCATCACCGCCGCGGGCCTCAAGGAGAGTCACCCCCATGACGTGGTGATGACCGTCGAGGCCCCCAACTACCACTCGCGTTAGGACATCCGTGGCAGAGATCGAGATTGGTCGTGGCAAGCGGGGCCGGGTGGCGTACTCACTCGACGAGGTCGCCATCGCCCCGAGTCGGCGTACCCGCGATGCGGACGAGGTGTCGACCGCGTGGCAGATCGATGCCTACCGGTTTGATGCTCCGATCATGGCCGCGCCCATGGACTCCGTGGTGTCGCCCGAGAGTGCCGTCACGCTGGGGCGGCTCGGTATCCCCGCCGTGCTCAACCTGGAGGGACTGTGGGCCAGGTACGCCGACCCGACCCCCCAGTTCGAGGAGATTCGGCGGGCGCCCGCCCATGACGCGACCGCGATACTGCAGCGGATCTACGGCGCCGCGCCCGTCGATGACGCCCTCGTCGCCGAGCGCCTGAAGCACATTCGCGATGCCGGGGTGCCGGTGGTCGCCGGCGTCTCTCCGCAATCAGCCTCGCGCCTGGCGCCCGTCGCGGTCGCGGCGGGGATCGATCTCCTGGTCATCCGTGGCACGACGGTCTCGGCCGAGCACGTGGCCAGCGGCCACGCTCCTCTCAATCTCAAGACCTTCATCTATGACCTCGAGGTGCCCGTCATCGTCGGCGGCTGCGCGACCTACCAGGCCGCGCTGCACCTCATGCGCACCGGAGCGGCAGGTGTGCTCGTCGGTTTCGGGGGCGGGGCGGCCCACACGACTTCCGACGTCCTCGGCATCCGCGTGCCCATGGCCAGTGCGATCGCCGATGTGGCGGCTGCTCGACGCGACTACCTCGACGTG
>VGBQ01000266.1 GCA_016870425.1 Actinomycetota bacterium
CACCTGCCGGAGTTCGACCGGCGCTTCCTGCGGATCAACGCCGAGGAGCCCGTGCGCCTCAAGTTGTCCGTCATCCACAACAGGCTGCGACTCACGCGCGAGCGCATCGCCTCGCGCGGGCTGCACGTGCCCGGGCGCGACTACCGCACGACGACCGAACTCCTCGACGACCTCATGCAGGTCCGCGCGTCGTTCGACGCTGACGGATCGATCGCCGCCATCGGCGTCATCGATCGGGCGCTGCGCGTCATCGCGTCGATCGGCCTGCCCCTGGCCACGCTCGACATCCGCGAGCACTCGGGCAAGTACCGCGAGGCGATCGGGCAGTTGCTCAGCCGTCTTCCCGGCGCCCCGGACTATGCCGCCCTCGACGCGGACGCCCGCCGCGAGCTCCTGTCCGCCGAGTTGCTCTCGCGCCGTCCCCTGGCACCTACTCCCCCACCCCTCGATCCGTCCGCCCTGGCGACGTACGGCGCCTTCGTCTCCGCGCGCGAGGCGATCGAGCGCTACGGGCAGCGCACCGTGGAGACCTGCATCGTCTCCATGACCAAGGGGGCCGACGATGTCCTTGCGGCCGTCGTGCTCGCGCGCGAGGCCGGCCTTGTCGACACCGATGCGGGCACGGCCCTGGTGGGCTTCGTGCCGCTGCTCGAGACCGTCGACGAGCTGCGCTCCGCCCACGTCATCCTCGACCAGCTGCTCGCGGATCCGACGTACCGCCGCCTGCTCGCCTCTCGCGGCGACATCCAGGAGGTCATGCTCGGCTACTCCGACTCCAACAAGGACGCCGGCATCACGACGTCGCAGTGGGAGATCCACCTCGCCCAGCGCCGGCTGCGCGACACGGCGGCTGCCGCGGGCATCCGCCTGCAGCTCTTCCACGGCCGTGGCGGCACCGTCGGCCGCGGCGGCGGTCCGACGTACGACGCGATCCTCGCCCAGCCATGGGGTGTCCTCGAGGGGCGCATCAAGCTCACCGAGCAGGGCGAGGTGATCTCCGACAAGTACCTCCTGCCGACGCTCGCGCGCGACAACCTTGAGCAGATCCTCGCCGCGGTGATGGATGCGACCCTCCTGCACGACCGTCCGCGCAGCTCCGAGGCTGAGCGGGCCCTGTGGGATGCGGTGATGGACACGACGTCCGATGCTGCGCAGCAGCGCTACCGTGCCCTCGTCGATGCGCCCGACCTGCCCGCCTACTTCGCCGCATCGACGCCCGTCGAGGAGTTCGGCGGCATGCACATGGGCTCGCGCCCCGCGCGGCGCCCCGACACGGCTGCCGGCATTGACGGCCTGCGGGCCATCCCGTGGGTCTTCGGCTGGACGCAGTCGCGCCAGATCGTCCCGGGCTGGTTCGGCGTGGGCAGCGGCCTGTTTGCCGCCCGGGAGGCCGGTCACGGCGACGCACTCATCGCCATGCACCGCGAGTGGCAGTTCTTCCGCAACTTCATCTCCAACGTGGAGATGACCCTCGCCAAGACCGACCTGGGCATTGCCCAGCGCTATGTCGAGGGACTCGTGCCGGAGCGACTGCGGCACGTCTTCGATGACATCCGCGAGGAGTACGAGCGCACCGTCGCCGAGGTGCTGCGCATCACCGGCGAGTCAGACCTGCTCGCGGCGAATCCCACGCTTCAGCGCACTTTCGCGGTGCGTGACACCTACCTGCTGCCCCTGCATGAGATGCAGGTGCGCCTCCTGCAGAGGGTGCGAGCCAGCGATGATCCGAGCCTGGAGCTGCGCCGAGCGCTGTCGGTGACGATCAACGGCATCGCCACCGGCCTGCGCAACACGGGGTGAGGGCCCTCCATCGCCGCGAGTGTCGAGTTGCGTGGTGCGACACGCCGTAAGTGCGGCCCGCGACTCGACACTCGCGGTGAAGTCCGCACTAGTCGGCGCCGGCATCCATCGCCGCGCGGTCGAGCAGGAACTCATCGGAGTCCGTGACCGCGGAGGCCGCGATCGCCTCGGCGCCGCCGGCATCCAGATGTCCGACCAGCTCGACGTGGCCCGTCGCCAACTGCCCCTGCGCGGCGTAGAGCTCGAGCTTGCTGCGTGTGTCGGCGATGTCGAGATTGCGCATCGTGAGCTGCCCGATGCGGTCCGTCGGCCCGAAGGCTGCCTCCTCCACGCGCTCCATCGAGAGGCGATCGGGGTGATAGCTCAGGCCCGGTCCGCGCGTGTCGAGGATCGAGTAGTCGTCGCCGCGTCGCAGGCGCAGCGTCACCTCACCGGTGACCGCTGAAGCCACCCACTTCTGCAAGGACTCGCGCAGCATGAGCGCCTGCGGGTCGAGCCAGCGGCCCTCGTAGAGCAGGCGACCCAGGCGGCGCCCCTCCGCGTGGTAGTTGGCGATGGTGTCCTCATTGTGGATGGCGCTGAGGAGGCGCTCGTAGGCGATGAAGAGCAGCGCCATGCCCGGAGCCTCGTAGATCCCGCGACTCTTGGCCTCGATGATGCGGTTCTCGATCTGGTCGGCCATCCCGAGTCCGTGACGGCCGCCGATGGCATTGGCCTCGCGCACGAGGTCCACGGCGCTCGCGAATTCGCGTCCATTGATGCGCACGGGGCGGCCCTGCTCGAAGGCGATCGTGACGTCCTCGGTCGCGATGTTGACAGCCGGATCCCAGAAGGCGACGCCCATGATCGGATCGACGATCTCGATCGACACATCGAGGTGCTCGAGGCGCTTCGCCTCATGCGTCGCGCCCCAGATGTTGGCGTCGGTAGAGTAGGCCTTCTCCGTCGAGTCGCGGTAGGGCAGATC
>VGBQ01000267.1 GCA_016870425.1 Actinomycetota bacterium
GTCGGCACCCTCTAGGGCTGCCGAGTCCCGAGCGCCCACGAGCGCGGAGGCTGCGGCGATTTCGCCGGCACGCGAGCGAACACTTCGATCCCACAGGAGGCGATCGATGTCGGCGCGGGCGGCATCGCAGGCCTCGGCAACACCCGGCAGCTCAGCGACACGGGCGAGGGGATCGCTCAGTAGCCCTGCACCCCCTGCGCCACGAGCTGGTCCAGGACGGCCGGATCCTGGGCCTCGAGCCACTGCACGAGCTGGGCGTTGGAGACAAACCTCAGGTCCGGATACATCGCCGATGCATCGATCACATAGCGGGTGATGGCGTTCTGATAGGCGCCGCACACCCAGGTGTTGAAGTGATTGCCGAAGAAGAAGGGGGCCCGGTTGCCGTTGTAGAGGGCGTCGGTCGCTGCCATCAGGGAGTCGTACGTCGATTGCTCGATCCGGTCGCACGTTGCCTGATCCGCCTGCTGCTGGCAATCGTTCTGCGCGCACAGGAAGTTGTAGTCCATCGAGAGGTTGGACCGGTCGTAGCCCACGACCTTCATGGTCTGAAGGGGGAAGTCCCACAGGCCGTACTCGTTCTTCACCGGCCACTGCAGCGCACCGGGATTCGATGCGTCGTAGGTGAAGCCGTTCTCGACGAAGATCGGATACATCACGTCGCGCTGGCCCTCGAGGCACGGCGTACGCGCCCCCTGGATCACGCTGTGGTTGAAGGGCAGGGGGTCGGGATTGGTCACGCCGCTGTTTGCGGCCCAGTTGTCCATCATGCCGACGTCCTGAGCGAACTCGCTCTGCCATTCCGCGGTGCCCCAGGAGTTGACCGCCCCGTCATTCGGCTCGCACCAGTGGCCGAGGAAGTGAGTGCCGATCTCGTGGCCGCGCTCGTAGGCTTCCTTGTAGTTGGCGACCCGGCCCACGATCTCCTGGGCATCGTCGGCGAAGCCAATCGCGCTCGATCCTGCCTCTCGCCCCGGAGTCTGGTAGACGAAGCGATTGTCCTCCGGCAGGAGGCAGAGCCCGGAAACAAAGAAGGTGAAGAAGCCGTTGACCTGCTCGGCCGTGTCCATGTAGTGCTTCATGATGTCGAGGCTGCAGGAGCCGTCGAAGGAGATGGTGACGAACTGCGGCGGCTTCTCACCCGGTGCGAGCTTCTCGACGGGGAAGTCAGGCTGCGGGAGATTGACGGCCGACACGCCCCCGCCTTCGCCCATCACCTCGCCGATCGCCGGCGAGGCTGACGAGTCGGTGGGCAGGGGCTCTGCCGTCGGCGACGCGGGGCCGCCACTCTCAGCGGAGCCTGACGGTGCCGGGGTGGAGGAGTCCGCGGTCGGGCTGGACGGCGAGCCAGGCAGCACCGCTCCGACAACCAGGCCGAGGGCGGCCGCCAAGGCCAGCAGCAGCGGGACGAGCACGCGGGGACGCACGCGGACCTCCAGGGGCTATCGGTCGGGGGCACCGACCTCACCATCCTGACGCATCAGGGCCGCTGAAGGCTCCCCATGACGCGCGGGAAGCCATCTCGCCTCCCGCTGGCGCCCACTACCGTGGCCCATGTCACAGGAGGCGCACCACGAGCGCACCCGGGCCGTGAGGAGGCAACGTGTCGGACGACGCCCTGGCCAATCTGCTGCAAGAGGACCGGACATTCCCGCCGAGCCCGGGATTCGCCGCCCAGGCCAACGCCCAGGCGTCGATGTACGACGAGGCCGCGACGGACCGGCTTGCCTTCTGGGCCGAGCAGGCGCGTCGCCTCGACTGGGACGAGCCCTGGACCGAGGTGCTCGACTGGAGCAGGGCGCCCTTCGCGCGCTGGTTCGTCGGGGGCAGGCTGAACGTCGCCTACAACTGCGTCGACCGACATGTGGAGTCCGGGCACGGCGACCAGGTCGCCCTGCGCTTCGAAGGCGAGCCTGGTGACACCCGTGACGTCACCTACGCCGAGTTGCAGCGCGAAGTCAGCAGGGCAGCGCACGCGCTGACGGAACTGGGCGTCACGGCGGGTGACCGCGTGGCCATCTACATGCCGATGATCCCCGAGGCAGTCGTGGCCATGCTCGCGTGCGCACGCATTGGCGCACCGCACTCTGTCGTCTTCGCAGGGTTCTCGGCCGAGGCCCTGCGCTCGCGCATTGATGACGCCCAGGCGACCCTCGTCATCACCGCCGACGGCCAAAACCGACGTGGTGCGCCCATGCCACTCAAGCCCGCGGTCGACGAGGCCATCGAGCACACTCCCAGCGTCCAACACGTGCTCGTGGTGCGGCGCACCGGTGGGGATGTCGAGATGCGGGAAGGCCGGGATGTCTGGTGGCACGACATCGTCGACCGCCAGTCCGATGTCCACGAGCCGCAGGCCTTCGACAGCGAGCACCCGCTCTTCATCCTCTACACCTCAGGCACCACCGGGAAGCCCAAGGGCATCCTGCACACAAGCGGCGGCTATCTCACGCAGGCATCCTTCACACACTGGAACGTCTTCGACCTCAAGCCCGACAGCGACGTTTACTGGTGCACGGCCGACATCGGATGGGTGACGGGGCACAGCTACATCGTCTACGGACCCCTGTCGAATCGCGCCACGCAGGTGATCTACGAGGGCACTCCCGACACCCCGCACAAGGGTCGGTTCTGGGAGATCGTCGAGAAGTACGGCGTCACGATTTTCTACACGGCCCCCACCGCGATTCGAACCTTCATGAAGTGGGGCGTGGAGTACCCCCGCCAGCACGACCTGTCATCCCTGCGCCTGCTCGGCACGGTGG
>VGBQ01000268.1 GCA_016870425.1 Actinomycetota bacterium
CGGCCGCATCACCCCCGAGGGGGAGATCAGGCTCTTCTCGACCGATGGAGCACCCATCGAGGCCCAGGGCCCGTCGTCGTGCACGATGTGCGCCTACGACATCACGGCGGGACCGCAGGGGAGCCTGTGGTTCACGCTGCCGAGCGTCGGCCTCGTCGGCCGGATCACCACGCAGGGCGCCGTGACGACATTCCCCGTGCCGACGGCCACGGACCCGTCGCCTGCGAACACCGTCCCGGTGCTGGGAGCCATCACCGCGGGTGCCGACGGCAACCTCTGGATCACCCAGCCCGCCGACAGCAAGGTCACCCGGATGACGCCCAAGGGCGCGGTGACCGACATCGACCTGCCGTCAGCCACCTCGAATCCGGTCTCCATCGCCCCGGGGCCCGGGGCCAGCTTGTGGGTCGCCGAGAACGGCGCAGGCACTCTGTCCCGCATCGACATCTCGGGGGCCAAGGCTCCGGCGACCGTGACGCAATTCGCCATGCCCACCGCGAATTCCCTTCCCGAGTCGGTAGCTCTGGGCACGGACGGAAGCGTCTGGTTCGCCAACATCGTTCGGCCTGTCGATCAGGGCGCGGGACTGAAGCTGCAGGTGGGTCGCGTGGGCACGGGCTTCGGACCGCTGGTGAAGGCCAAGGTCACGGGCCCGGCCAAAGCCGGATCGACGCTCACCTGCTCCTATGCCACCAAGCAAGCGGCCGTAGTGGCGGGCGCGGGCTTCCAGTGGCTGAGGGGCGGTAAGCCGATTCGCGACGCGAACGCCCGGACGTTCACGGTCCGCAAGTCCGACACGGGCACCGCCATTTCCTGCCGAGTTGCAGTCACCTTCCAGACCGCGCTCTACCAGCTCGCCGCCATGTCGTCGGGAGTGACCATCGGCGGCTAGTGGGAGTGACAGACGGTCCGCCGCCGAATCACAGCGTCACTGCCGCGCCCTACCCGGGCGCGCTTGCCGCAACCGTGAGTGACGTCACGCCCATCACGAGGACGACGACGCCGGCGATCTGGAGTCGACCGAGCTTCTCCTTGAACAGGAAGTACGCCGCCACGGCCGCGATGGGCGCGAACTGCGATGACAGGACAGACGTGATGGCCACCTGGTACTGCGCTCCGATGGAGAAGCACACGAAGCCGAGGATCTCCGTGAACGCCATGGCCACGATGAGCGGCACGGTGGACCTGGTGATCTGCAGCTTCCGCACGACGAGCAGTGGGATGAGGATGATGAGGACGCCCGCGAGACGAGCAGGCAGCAGCACCCAGGGGATCGGGACGTCGTTGCTGAGATTGCCGGCCGCGAAGAGGGAGACGCCGAAGCACGCGGCTGCCAAAGTGGATAGGACGACCGCATACAGGGGGCGCTCGTTGACGAGCGGTGCGGGGTCGGGGGCGATCGCCGAGATGACGATCCCGCCGACGATCACGAGCAGCATGAAGCCGACGACGGGCGCGATGCTCTCGCCCAGGAGCGCAGCGATGACGGCGGCGATGGCTCCCTCAGTCGCGAGGATCGGCGCGACCACGCCGACCTTGCCCACGCGCAGGGCGAAGCCGGCCACCAGGATCCCGATGACATTGCCCAGGCCGAGGACGACCATCCACGGGATGCTGGGGCCGATATTGGCCGGGACACCGGCAGCGACGACGAAGGGCGTCGTGATGATGAGCCCCAGGAGCATCACCCAGGCGACTGACGACGCCGATCCGATGATCTTCACGGCTCGCGACGACAGCAGCCCGCTACTGGCGAAGAAGCACGCGGTCAGGAGCCCGAAGACGATGCTGACCACGCCCTGACCCTACTCAGGAGCGGGCGCGGGCCTGTCGCGAAACACGGCCGCAACACGACCCGGGTACGGTCCTCCCGTGAACGCGCCCGAGCCCGATGCCGCCCTGCGCGAGGACATCCGCACGCTAGGGACGCTGCTCGGCCAGTCGCTCGCGCAGCATGACGGACCAGCCCTGCTCGACGCGGTGGAACGCATCCGCGCCGCTGTCAGGGACGATCCGGCAGCGGCCAGCCGCATCATCGACGGCCTGGACCTGCACGAGGCGACCATGATCGCCCGGGCCTTCTCCATCTACTTCGACCTTGCCAACGTGGCCGAGCAGGTCCAGCGCGCGCGGGACGTGCGCGCGAAGCGTCGAGCCGAGGGCAGCCTGCTCACGCGCACAGCGGCTCGCGCTGTCGAGCAAGGCGCCACCGCCGAGAAGGCAGCGGTCCTTGCACGGGAGATGTCCGTGCGGCCCGTCTTCACCGCGCATCCCACGGAGGCAGCGCGACGCTCGGTGCTCACCAAGCAGCGCCGCATCGCGGACCTCCTCCTCGACGCCCTCATCGACGACGAACGCCGCTGGTCGCGGATCGCCGAGCTCGTCGACCTGCTGTGGCAGACGGACGAGTTGCGGCTCGAGCAGCCGCAGGTGGTCGACGAGGCGCGCAATGCCCTCTACTACCTCGACGACCTCGCGCGCGGACCGCTCGCGGAGGTCCTCGACGATCTCGCCACCGCCTTCCGGCTCCTCGGAGCAGACCTGCCCCCCGACAGCACCCCGCTCACCTTCGGCTCGTGGATTGGCGGTGACCGCGACGGCAATCCCTTTGTCACCCCCGAGGTGACCCGCGCGGTCATCGACTTCCAGCGCGATCACGCGATCGGCGACATCCTCCCGATCATCGACCGACTGCTCGAGGACCTATCCGTGAGCGAGCGCCTCTCCGGGGCAGCGCCGGGGCTGCGTGCCTCGGTCGAG
>VGBQ01000269.1 GCA_016870425.1 Actinomycetota bacterium
GAGGGTCGGCTCTCCCGCTCCCGTGACCTCGGCGACAAGGGCCGCCTCGTCGCCGCGACCGAAGTGATCGCGCATCGGCACGCCGAGTCGCTGGGCAATGCCGTGAGCGGTGAGTCGCGGGCGATCACTCGCGTGATCAGGATCAGTCGCGGTGGCGTAGACCCGCCCAGGTCGGGGGAGACGGTCGCTGGGAGCACCCGCGTGCGCCATCCGCACAGCCAGTGCACCTGATCGCGACCACCCGCGCGGCGTCAAGCCATGGCCAGTGGGGTGACCCTTGTGATCCACTCCCTCGGCCACACCCGGCTCGGGCTTTTCCGCATGGCGCACGATGACGACCATCGGCTGGTCCATCACACTCTCCCTTCAGCGAGTTCGAGCTCCGCGAGAAATGATGCCGTGAGATGGTCCACCAGCTCCTCGCGGCGCACTGATTGCGGGTCCCACGCGATGACCGTCTCCTCCATGCCGACGAGCCAGCCACGCAGAGCCAGACGCGTCAGGGGAGAGGCATCACCGCGACCAGCCGCGTCGAGCCAGCGCGGGACGAGGGCGTCTCGGGTCCGCGCGATCAGGTCGACGACGCGCTGATCGCCACCGCCAGCACCGCGGACGAGCGCGGTGTAACTCAGTCGATTGCGCTCGACCAGGCGCACGAATCCATCAACGAGCGAGCGGATCCGCTCGACCGGGGCCGCCCCCGCGGGAGTCCGCGGCGGGCGCAGCAGCCGCTCCCCCATGGTCGTCACGACGGCGAGGTAGAAGTCGGCCTTGGTCGGGAAGTAGTGGAAGAGCAGGGTCCGTGAGATCCCCGCCGCCGCGGCGACGTCGTCCAGCGGCATCTCGTGGATGGGTCGCGACTGCAAGAGCTCCCAGCCGACCTCTATGAGCTGCGCCCGCCGGGCATCGGCGGACATGCGCGTGGTGAGCCCGGCCTCGGCCGGGCTCACCACGTCAGGAGTAGCGGCCACCCGACTCGGCCAGGGCAACCAGCGTGTCCGGTGGAGTGAATCGGTCGCCGTAGCGCGCAGCGAGTTCACGCGCACGTGCAACGAATCCGGCCGGGCCGCCCGGGTAGCCGTTGATGTACTGCAATACACCACCGGTCCATGGTGGGAAGCCAATGCCGAAGATCGATCCGATGTTGGCCTCGGGCACCGAGCGGAGCACGCCCTCGTCGTAGCACTTCACCGACTCGATGGCCTCGGCGAAGAGCATGCGCTCCTTCATGTCCTCAAAGGGCATGTCGAAGTTGGCGCCGCCGAAGTTGTCGACCAGACCGTCCCACAGCCCCAGGCGCTTGCCGTCGGCGTACTCGTAGAAGCCAGCCCCGGCGGCCCGGCCGCCCCGCTCGAACTCCACGACCATCCGATCGATCACGGGATAGGACGGGTGGTCGGGGAATGTCTGACCTGCTGCCTCCAGGGCGATCCGGCCCTCTTCGCGGATACGTCGGCCGAGCGTGAGGCTGACCTCATCGAAGAGCGCGAGGGGTCCGGTGGGATAGCCAGCCTGCAGACCCGCCTGCTCGATCGACGGCGCGGGCACGCCCTCGCCCAGCATGGCGACCGCCTCGCCCATGAAGGTGCCGATCACGCGGCTGGTGAAGAAGCCGCGGCTGTCGTTGACGACGATGGGCGTCTTCTTGATGATGGCGGCGATGTCGAGCGCCTTGGCGATCGCCGCGTCGGAGGTCTTCTCCCCGACGACGATCTCGAGCAGGGGCATCTTGTCAACGGGCGAGAAGAAGTGCATGCCGATGAAGTCTTCGGGGCGCTTGACGCCCTCGGCCAGGCCGGTGATCGGCAGGGTCGAGGTATTGGATGCCAGGAGTGCATCGTCCGCGACGACCTGCTCGATGCGACCGAAGGTCTCGTGCTTGAGTGCCTGATTCTCGAAGACCGCCTCGATGACGAAGTCGGCACCCTTGGCAAGATCGAGAGAGTCACTCGGCGTGATGCGGGCAAGCACCTCGTCGCGCGCGGCCTCGGTCATGCGCCCGCGTGAGACGGCTTTGTCGAGGATCCCCTGCGAGTAGGCCTTGCCCTTCTCGGCCGCCTCCATTGACGTGTCGACGAGCACGACCTCGATGCCATTGCGCGCACAGACGTAGGCGATCCCGGCGCCCATCATCCCGGCGCCCATGATGAGACCCTTCGTGGGCTTGTACGGAGCGTAGCCTTCGGGACGCGCGCCACCCTTCGTGATGTGCTGCAGGTCGAAGAAGAAGGCCTGCGTCATGTTCTTGGCCACCTGACCGATCGCCAGGCTGACGAAGTAGCGCGTCTCGATCTTCTGCGCGTTGTCGAAGTCGACCTGTGCGCCCTCCACCGCCGCCGCCATGATCGCGAGCGGCGCAGGCATCGGGGCACCCTTGACCTGCTTGCGCAGATTGGCAGGGAAGGCCGGCAGCATCATTGCGAGTTTCGGATTCGACGGAGCGCCGCCGGGGATCTTGTAGCCGGGAGCGTCCCAGGGCTGCACGGCATCGGGATGCTCCAGCACCCACGCCTTGGCTGAGGCGAGCATCTCCTCTGGCGTCGCGACGACGGCATCGACCAGGCCGACGTCCTTGGCGGCAGCCGGCTTGCGACGCTGACCCTGCAGGAGCACGTCCATGAGTGCCTTCTGCAGCCCGAACATCCGGGTGGTGCGCACGACGCCCCCCGCGCCGGGCAGCAGACCGAGGGTCACCTCCGGCAGGCCGATCTCGCTACCCTTGGCGTCGAGTGCGACC
>VGBQ01000270.1 GCA_016870425.1 Actinomycetota bacterium
ACCCCCCCCCCCCCCCCCCCGCGGGCCCCCCACCCCCCCCCCCCCCCCCCCCCGCACCATTGCGCTGAGTGGTCGCTATCTGACGGCGTTAGCGACCACTGGGCGCAATGGTGCGGTGGGCGCTGTGGGCGCAATGGGGCGCTGGGCTCCGAGGCTGTGGATAGCGCACGGCGTGGTCGGGCAAATTTGGCCAGGCTGTGGGCATGCCCACACATGCACGCGCGGCCACCTCCCGGACCCGCGACCTACTCACTGACTCCTTTGGCTCGTCCCCATTCAGCTACGCCGATCTCGCGACCGCCGGCATCACACGGGGCCAACTTCGTGCAGCCCAAGCCCAGGGCTACATCACCACCCTGCGGCGGGGCCTCTTCGTCGTCGCGGGCGTCGACACCACCCAATCACTCGCCCACGCGGCGCGAGTTGCGCTGAACTCCCTCGGCGGGGTCCCCGGAGTTGTCGGGGGGCATCTTGCCGGGCGGTTCCACGGCACGCCCTTCATCACTCCGCGCAATGCCGGCCCCCAAAGCGGGGAGACGGAAGTGCTCGTTCTCCACGAATCCCTCACGCACTTCGGTCGCAAACTGCCTGGGGTCATCCTTCGACCTGTGGACGAATGGCCGGACGACGTGGTCACGTTCGATGGCATCCCTGTCACGGGAATGCTCCACACCGCCATTGATCTCGTGCGCATGGGACTGCGTCCCGCAGGCGCGCACCGGGCCAAGAGCCTGCCGCTGCCGGAAGCTCTCGTCGTCCTGGATGCGACCAGTCGGAGCTTGGGGGATGTCACCACCGACGACGCGGTCCTGCGACTCGAGCACATCCGACCACGCTTCAGACAGGGTCAGGGCATCCGGGCGGTCGATGCGGCGGCTCCGCATGTAGATCCGCGAGCAGAGTCGCCACTGGAATCCTGGTCGCGGGGGCACATGATTGCGCACGGCGTACCGCTGCCCCTGCTCCAAGAAGTGCTCATCGGAGCCGACGGCATGAGCTACCGCGTCGACTTCTGCTGGCCGGAGGCTCGAGTCATCGCTGAGGCGGATGGACTGGCCAAGTACGGCACCGATCCGCAGGCCTTCCGACGCGCGAAGGCCGAGGAGATTAGGCGCCAACGGGCGCTGGAGGCGAAGGGCTGGCACTTTGTTCGATGGACCTGGGACGACCTCGCCTTGCGCCCCGCACAGGTCATGCGCGAACTGAACCTCGTCCTCGCCCAACTCTCACCGGCCGCCTGACGCACCGTTGCGCTGAGCGGCTGCTAACTCGGTGAGATAGCGACCACTCAGCGCAACGGTGCGAAAACTGTAGGGCTAGGCCTGGCGGACGGCGTCGGTGAAGAACTCGTTGGACCTGGAGTTGAAGAGCAGCAGCAGCACGACGATGTCCAGGCCGATGGCGAGGAAGACGCCGAACATCCACGTCTCCGTGCCCCAGCTCGTCAGGATGAAGACGACGCCGGAGATGATGCGAATGATCAGCAGGATCGTCAGCAGGATGCGCGCCACGTTGGATCCTCGACCGATGGTCACGGCGAAGATCGCCTGAATGATGGCGACCACGAACATCAGTGCACCCGCGACGATCACGATCGGGCCGATGCCGGTGCTCCACGACTCCGGGAGATCGAGGTTTTTGAGTTCCTCGGCAACTCGCGCCGGGTCGCTCGCCGCGATGCCCGTGCCGACGAGGACCGTGGCGATGGCTCCGACGACCGTAAGGGCGAAGGCGATCCAGATCAGCACGACGACGATGGTGACCTGACTGGGGCGGACTCTCGTGGTGGCCATGACCCGACGATAGCGAAGATCCGGCCTGCGTCTACTGCTCCGACGCGTACATCCCGGGTTCAGAATCCCCCACGATGCGGGCGATTTGGGGTACGACGAGGAACCACGTGATGGCGTGCGGGATGAGCAGCCAGATCCGGGTCGACCAGATGACGCTGTCGGGCTGCAGCAGCGGACTGGCACACGAGAGCGCGGCGATCGCCGTACCGACCCAGAAGACAATGCGGCGGGCATACCTACGCCCCAGCATGATGGCGGCGAGCAGCGCGCCCACGATCGCCGCGAGCAGGGGCACGAGGAGCATGAGCAACCACGGCACCACCTGCAGGGCATCCGAGCCCGGCCGCGCCACCTCGAAGGGCACTCCCAGCAGGCGGCCCACGCCGTACAGAGCCAGACTCAGCAACCCGGACCATGCCCCCGTCACGACTCCGGCGTAGACAAGGTTGGAGGTGTGGGGCACCGTGCTCGCCGGGGGTGGCACGGGGGTGACCGAGTCGGCCCAGGGAGCACTCACGGGGGCAACCGTATGCCCGACGCGGGTCCGAGCGCCCTCTTGCATCGGCTACCGATCAGTAGCATCATGGGGTTACTGACGGGTAACACCGACGGGTAACCCGATCGCCAGCGCGATCCCAAAGGGCAAGGAGCCGACATGTCGCACTACAGGGCCAATCTGCGGGACATCGAGTTCAACCTCTTTGAGGTCTTCGGTGCGGGCGATCGCCTGGGCACCGCGCCCTTCACCGTCGATGCTGAGACCGCCCGGGACGCGCTCGGCGAGATCGAGCGCCTCGCCGTCGGCCCACTCGCGGAGTCCTACCTCTCGTCCGACCGCAACCCGCCCGTCTACGACCCCGCCACGTGCACCGTCACGATGCCCGAGGACTTCAAGAAGTCCTTCCGCGCGCTCATGGACTCCGAATGGTGGCGCCTGGAC
>VGBQ01000271.1 GCA_016870425.1 Actinomycetota bacterium
CCGCCATGGTCACCACCTCGACGTCGAGGCCGGAGGATGACGCGACCGCCGCCAGGGAGGCGATGAAGTCGACAGCCTCCTCGAATTCATCCGCCGAGGTGTAGGCCCGGTCCTCGGCGACCAGCACCAGCGTGATGCGCGGGCGCGTGATGTCGACGTACTGCCGCATCATGAGCTTGCCGGTCTTCGCCGACGACCGCCAGTGCACGTGACGCAGCTCATCGCCGATGACGTATTCGCGCAGAGTCGCAAAGGTCGTCGTGCCCATCTCCGCGGATCCGCTGAAGTCGGTGAGGGTCGAGGGCAGCGCAGCAAGCGAGATGGGACGCACCCGCGGCACGATGAGCAGCGCCACTCCCTCGAGTGCTCCGACCCGGCGACGCATCAGGCCCCAGGGGTCGACCCGCTCGAGCACCCACGGCCCCAGGGTCACGGGGCCGCGCCGACGAGTCGGCACGGAGACATCCGCGTGCACGCCGGTGACATCCCAGACAACGGGGTACGTCGAACCGCCGACATCGCGCAGCCGCAGACCCCGGCGATGCGCGCGCGTGGCTTCCACGTCGACGCGGACCACCGTGTCGGACAGGCGTTCGACCCGCGGAGGCGCACTGGTCCCCGCGAATGCCGGACCCCCACCGACGACGAGGAAGAAGGAGACGAGCAGGAGCAGGAGTGCCCCCACCGCGAGGCCCACTCCCTCGGGATAGCCCAGGCCCACGCCGAGACCGGCGGAGGCCACCACGACTACGATGGCACCCCAGCCGCGGGCAGTGAGCCGTGCGCTCACCCGACCGGCACTCCCGAGAGGACCTGCTCGATCGCCTGGGCGCGTACTCCCGTGTCGGCCTCCACGTCGGCGAGCACGAGCCGGTGCGCGAGCACGGGCACGGCCAGCCGCTGCACGTCGACAGGCGAGACGTAAGTGCGCCCTGCCATCGCGGCAGCGACCTGGGCCGCGCGCAGGAGGCCGACGCTGCCACGCGGGCTTGCACCCAGGCGCACGCCCGGCGTGGTGCGGGTGGCTGAGACGAGGCGCACGACGTACTCCATCACCGCGTGATCGACGTGCACACTGCGCGCGAGCGCGACCATGCGGCGTACGTCATCGGCGCTCCCCACGGCCGTGAGTTCGTCGATGCTGAGCCCGCGATGGCTATTGGCGAGCACCTGCACCTCGGACTCGAGGTCGGGATAGCCGATCGACACCGACATGAGGAAGCGGTCGAGCTGCGCCTCGGGCAGCGGGAAGGTGCCGTCCATCTCGATGGGGTTCTGCGTCGCCAGCACCATGAAGGGCCGCGGCACAGGATGCGTCACTCCATCGACGGTGACCGTGCGCTCCTCCATCACCTCCAGCAGGGCCGACTGTGTGCGCGGCGAGGCCCGATTGATCTCGTCAGCGAGGACGACGTGGGCGAAGACGGGGCCGGGATGGAACTCGAAGGTTCCCGAGCCCTGGTGGAAGATCGACACGCCCGTGACGTCACTGGGCAGCAGGTCGGGGGTGAATTGAATCCGGTGCCACGACATGCCCAGGGTCGCCGCGATGCTGCGCGCGAGCGAGGTCTTGCCGACCCCGGGCACGTCCTCCAGGAGCAGGTGCCCCTCCGCGAGCATGCAGGTGACGGCCAGGGAGATCACCTCGCGCTTGCCCTGGATGAAGCTCGCCACGTTGTCGATGATCGCCTCGGCGTTGGCGGCGAAGCGAGCCGCCTCCTCGGGGGTCAGGGGGGCCTCAGCAGTCATCCCGACACCCTAGGGGAGCCTGCCTCCCGCGGTCCGCCCGTTATCGACGCTAACGACGCGCTTAGCGTCGATAACGGGCGGACCACAGGCCCGGGCCCCCCGGGTTCGGGACCTTCGTCCCGGCAGCCCGGACCTCCGACCCCCCTCATGCGAGCGGTTCCTAGCGCATGCTGGGACCCTGACTGGGCACGTCCGCAAGACAGGAGGAGGTCGATCATGGCCACAGGCATCGTGGTGGGGTACGACGGCTCCGAGCACGCAAGCATCGCGGTCGACTGGGCCGCGGCCGAGGCAGCCTCCCGAGGCACGCTCCTCACCATCGTTGCCGCCACCACCGTCCCCATTGAAGGCATGCGGTTCGGCGGCTCGCTGCTGTCCCCCGAAGCCATCGACGCATGGCTCGAGCGCCTTCAGCAGGCCGCACAGACGCGGGCGGAGGAGATCCGCTCGACACAGCCCGGACTCGACGTCGCGGTCAAGGTCGCTCTGGGAACGCCAGCATCGGTCCTCATCGATGCGAGCGCACATGCCGACATGATCGTGGTGGGCAGTCGCGGCATGGGTGGATTCCGCGGGCTGCTCGTCGGCTCGGTCGGTGTGCAGGTGGCCGGCAACTCCTCCTGCCCCACCGTCGTCATCCGCAAGGCCCCCGACCCCACCGCCTCGACCGTCGTCGTCGGCGTCGACGGCTCGGAGTTGTCGCTGGCGGCCTTGGACTTCGCCTTCGGCATGGCCGACCGCCACGGCTGGAGTGTCCGCGCCGTGCACGCCTGGGAGATCCCGGCCTACGACGTCCTCGCGGTCCCCGCTGGTCCGCCGCCCATCGACCTTGAAGGGCTGCCGTCCGGTGAGCTCATCGCCGTCTCCGAGTCCCTCGCGGGGCTGCGCGAGCAGCATCCCGGCGTGACCGTCGAGGAGCGCGTCGTCAAGGGCCAGTCGGTGCACGCCATCCTCGACGCGAGCACCGATGCCGCCCTCA
>VGBQ01000272.1 GCA_016870425.1 Actinomycetota bacterium
CTTGACCAGCACGCCCGGATCCCCGGCCGTCACAGCGCGTGACGACGATGACGGGGTGAAGGCCTCGGCGACGTCGTCAGCTGCCCCATCGACCCCGCCCGCTGCCGCGACCAGCCGTCGCACAATGCTCGCCGCAGAGATGCGGCCTTCGCCCACGGCGGCATAGAGCGCAGAGACATCGCCTTGATGGAGCTCTGCGGCGATGGTCGAGAGCGACTGATTGGTCATCAGCCGCTGGAGGGGCAGCCCCTCCTTGCGCATCGCCCGGACGATGGAGTCCTTGCCCTGCTCGATCGCCTCCTCACGGCGCTCCTTGCTGAACCACGCCTTGATCTTGGACTTCGCGCGCGGGGACTTGACGAAGGACAGCCAGTCGCGACTGGGCCCGGCCCCGTCGGCCTTCGAGGTGAAGACTTCGACGACGTCACCGTTGGAGAGCTCAGACTCGAGCGGGACGAGCTTGCCGTTGACGCGGGCGCCCACGCATCGGTGCCCGACCTCGGTGTGGACGCTGTAGGCGAAGTCAACGGGTGTGCTGCCCTGCGGCAACGCGACGACGTCCCCCTTGGGCGTGAAGACGAAGACCTCTGAGGAGGACAGGTCATAGCGGAGCGAGTCGAGGAACTCATCGGGATCCTCGGTCTCCCGCTGCCACTCCAGCAGCTGGCGGAGCCAGCCGAAGTCGTCCGGCCCCTGCTTGCCGCCGACGTCACGCTGCTTGTAACGCCAGTGCGCGGCCACTCCGAACTCTGCAGCCCGGTGCATATCCCAGGTGCGGATCTGCAACTCAACAGGCTTGCCCTCCGGGCCGATCACTGTCGTGTGCAGGGACTGGTACATGTTGAACTTCGGCATAGCGATGAAGTCCTTGAAGCGGCCCGGGACGGGGCTCCAGCGTGCGTGCACGATGCCGAGGACGGCGTAGCAGTCACGGATGGACTCCACCAGGATGCGTACGCCGACCAGGTCGTAGATGTCGGCGAAATCCCGGCCCCGGACCACCATCTTCTGATAGACGGAGTAGAGGTGCTTCGGCCGACCCGTCACGGATGCCTTGATCCGCGCCCCCCGGATATCGGTCTCGAGATCGTCGATCACGCGCGTGAGGTAGTGGTCGCGCGAGGGCGCGCGCTGCGAGACGAGGCGCTCAATCTCGTCGTAGACCTTGGGATAGAGCGTCGCGAAGGCGAGGTCCTCCAACTCCCACTTCATGGTGTTCATGCCGAGTCGGTGGGCCAGCGGGGCATAGATCTCGAGGGTCTCCCGCGCCTTCTTCTCCTGCTTCTCCGGCGGCATGAAGCCGAGCGTGCGCATGTTGTGCAGCCGATCGGCAAGCTTGATGACGAGCACGCGGATGTCGCGCGCCATCGCAACAACCATCTTGCGCACCGTCTCGGCAGCGGATGCCTCGCCGTAGGTCACCCGGTCGAGCTTGGTCACGCCGTCGACCAGGTCGGCGACCTCGTCGCCGAAGTCCTCTCGCAACTCAGCGAGTGAGTAGCCGGTGTCCTCGACGGTGTCGTGCAGTAGGGCCGCCGAGAGCGTGGGGGCTGTCATGCCGAGCTCGGCCAGGATCGTGGCGACGGCGAGGGGGTGCGTGATGTAGGGGTCTCCCGAACGGCGCTTTTGATCACGGTGAAGGTAGGCCGCGGTCTCGTAGGCCCGCTGAAGGAGCCGGACATCGGACTTCGGGTGGTATTGACGCAGGGTGCGCAGCAGAGGATCGAGCTCCGTGGGGCCACCGCGCGACCCCGTGAGTCGGGCAAGGCGCGAGCGCAGGCCACTTGCTCCGGCGTCAGCCGGGACCTCGCGCATCGCCTCCTGCGTCACCCGCACCTCCCGCCGTCGTCGCGGTCAGTGTACGAGTAGCGATACGGATTGCTGTCGCGCGGCTACTTCTTGCCGCGCTTGGAGCGCGGCTGCCGCTTGGGTTGCTGTCGCTCCCCTGCTCCGGCCGGGGTCGTTGGAGCCCCGCTGGTCGGCACCCCGTCCACGACGCCCACGGCGGCGGCAGCGGCCTCCTGCGACTCGACGGCCCGGCGGCCCGAGCCGCCGCGCCGGGCGTTGACGCGGGCGTCCAGCGCCTTGATGTCGGGCTGGCGCATCTTGAGCATGACGGCCACGGGGGTGGCGATGAAGATCGAGGAGTACACACCGGCGAGCATGCCGACCGCGAGTGCGACAGCAAGGTCCAGGAGCGTGCCCGCACCAAGAAGGCCGGCTCCGATGACGATGATGGCAACGACGGGCAGCAGCGAGGTGATCGTCGTGTTGATGGAGCGCACGAGCACCTGATTGACAGCCCGATTGGCGGCTTCGCCGTAGGACATAACCGACTGTGCCG
Source organism: Actinomycetota bacterium (assembly GCA_016870425.1). GTDB lineage: Bacteria > Actinomycetota > Actinomycetes > S36-B12 > S36-B12 > Mxb001. Next base: position 2,345 of record VGBQ01000272.1, read on the forward strand.
TGATGCCCTTCGTGTCCTCCTTGACCTTGTCGAAGACGACGACCGTGTCATAGAGGGAGTAGCCGAGGATGGTGAGGAACCCGATGAGTGTCGCCGGAGTGACCTGCAAACCAGTCACCGCGTAGATCCCGACGGTGAGGATGATGTCGTGCGCCAGCGCGATAAGCGCTGCCACGGCAAACCGCCACTCAAAGTAGATGGCGAGGAAGATGGTCACGAGCACCAGGAAGACGATCAGGGCCTGGATGCCCTTGGCGGTGATCTCCGCTCCCCAGGTCGGTCCCACGACCTGCACGCTGACGTCCGTGGCGGGCACACCGCACGCCTCGCCGAGCAGGCGGGCGATCTCCTGACTCTGCGCGGGCTCGACCGGGGGGGTCTGC
>VGBQ01000273.1 GCA_016870425.1 Actinomycetota bacterium
AGGACGCCGATGCCGGCCTGATGCAGGCGATCGATGAGATAGCGCAGGTCATCGGGGCTGCCGAATCGGGGAGTGGGGGCGAAGTAGGACGTCACCTGGTAGCCCCAGGACCCGGCGAAGGGGTGCGCGGCGACGGGCAGGAACTCCACATGCGTGAATCCCTGCTCGACGACGTACGCCGTGAGTTCCTCGGCCAGCTGGCGGTAATCCAAGCCCGGGCGCCATGACCCCAGGTGCACCTCGTAGATCGACATCGGATGCCGGAGGGGATCCGATGCCGCCCGTCGCGTCATCCATGCCTCGTCCGACCAGGCGTAATCCGAGGTGTAGACGACCGAACCCGTCGCGGGCGGAAGCTCGGTCGCGAAGGCGAAGGGATCGGCCTTTTCGCGCCAGACACCGTCGGCCCCCAGGATCGCAAATTTGTAGACCGTGCCATCGCCGATGTCCGGCACGAAGATCTCCCAGACGCCGGTCGAGCCCAGGCTGCGCATGGGGTGGGCGGTGCTGTCCCAGTGGTTGAAGCTCCCCGTGACCCGCACGCCGCGCGCGTTGGGAGCCCACACTGCGAAGGACACTCCCGTCACATCGCCCTGAGGAGTCGTGTACGTGTGCCGATGCGCTCCCATGACGCGCCAGAGTTCCTCGTGACGTCCTTCCGTCACCAGGTGCATGTCGAGCTCACCGAGGGTGGGCAGGAAGCGGTAGGGATCATCTGCCGGGATCACGCGGCCGCCGTAGGTCACGTCTAGTCGGTAGTCGGGCACCTTCTTGACGGGGAGTACGCCGGCCCACACACCGCGGTGCTCGTGACGAAGGGGCACCCGCGTGCCGTCGTCGAGGACGACGACGACGGCCTCGGCCATCGGGCGCAGGACGCGGACGGTGACGCCGTCCTTGCCCGGATGCGGGCCGAGGATCGCGTGGGGATCGTGGTGGGCGCCGTCGACGATGAGATCCAACTCGGACCTGTCCACCTTGACCGTGCGCGGGAGCTTCTTGCTCGCCGAGTCCTTGGTCATGGCGCCTGCTCGACTGCGACGATATGCGCAACTGTTACTGCCGGATCGAAGCGCACGTAGGTCGACTGGCCCCATGTGAATGACTGGCCGGTGACGTGATCCTTCGCGATGAAGCGGTCGGGCCAGTCCAGGCCGATCGCGGGCATGTCCCACCACACGGTCGTCTCGCGCACGCCGTGCGGATCGAGCGAGCAGACGACGAGCGTGACCTGGTCCCCGACGCGCTTGGAATACGCGATGACCTCGGGATCCTCCGTGTGGTGGAACCGCAGGCTGCGCAGGTCCTGCAGAGGAGGCATCTGGCGGCGCAGGTCATTGAGCAGCGTGAGGTAGGGCGCCAGGGTGCGTCCCTCGCGCTCGGCGGCCACCCAATCGCGGGGCCGGTACTCGAACTTCTCGGTGTCGAGGTACTCCTCACTGCCCTCGCGCAGGGGCACGGACTCGTAGAGCTCAAAGCCGGAGTAGACCCCCCAGGTGGGCGACAGTGTGGCCGCGAGCGTCGCGCGGATCGCGAACGCGGCAGGACCTCCCGTCTGCAGGTACTCGTGCAGGATGTCCGGGGTGTTGACGAAAGCATTGGGTCGCATGTACGCCGCGGCCGGCCCGGCGAGCTCGGTGAAGTACTCCTCGAGTCCCTGCTTGTCATTGCGCCAGGTGAAATAGGTGTAGCTCTGCTGGAAGCCGACCTCGGCAAGCGCCCGCATCATTGGGGGCCGGGTGAAGGCCTCTGCCAGGAAGATGGCATCCGGGTGCTCGGCGTTGATCTCGGCGATGAGGCGCTGCCACACCCACAGCGGCTTGGTATGTGGGTTATCGACGCGGAAGATCGTCACGCCTCGCGCGATCCAGTGGCGCACCACGCGCACGACTTCGGCGTAGAGGCCCTCGGGATCGTTGTCGAAGTTGAGCGGGTAGATGTCCTGATACTTCTTGGGCGGATTCTCCGCGTAGGCGATCGAGCCGTCGGCGCGCGTGGTGAACCACTCGGGATGTTCGCGCACCCACGGGTGGTCGGGGGAGGCCTGCAGTGCCAGGTCGAGCGCGACCTCCATGCCGAGTGAGCGCGCCTGCTCCACGAACGCCGCGAAGTCCGCCTCGGTGCCGAGGTCCGGGTGGATCGCGTCGTGACCGCCGGCGGGGGATCCGATCGCCCAGGGGGATCCGGGGTCGCCGGCCTTGGGCTCAAGGGTGTTGTTGCGTCCCTTGCGGTTCGCCATGCCAATGGGATGGATGGGCGGGAGGTAGACGACGTCGAAGCCCATCGCCGCGATCGCGGGGAGGCGACGTGCCGCGGTCGCGAACGTGCCGGACTTCAGCGGGCGCCCTCGCGCTCCCTCGCTGCGGGGGAAGAACTCGTACCAGGAACCAACGAGTGCTCGCCGGCGCTCGACGAGGAGCGGCCACGGCCCGCATTCCGTGACGCCCTCGCGCAGTGGTCGGGCCTGTAGTGCCGCGAGGACATCGGGATCGCCGGCGGCCGCGAGGCGCACCTCGGGGGGAAGCTCCGTGTCCCGCACCGTGCGGGCGATGCCGGCCAGTCGCTCCGTGCCGCCGGAGATCGACTCGATGAGGCGCGCGCCCTCCTCGAGCTCGACCTCGATATCGACTCCGGCGGGCACCTTGATGGTGGCGCGGTGCCACCACGTCCCCCACGGGTCGTCCCACGCCTCGATCGAGATGCTCCACAGGCCCTGGGCTTCGG
>VGBQ01000274.1 GCA_016870425.1 Actinomycetota bacterium
TCCCCCGCCGGGCTCCCCGACGAGGTCGTCGCCGTCATCGATGATCACGACGATCCTGCCCGCGCCGAGCGCCTCGGCCGCCAGCACGGGGGTTTGGGTTTCTTCACTCATGAGTGGTCACGCCTTGCCAGGAGGCCCTCGACGTACTTCGCAATGACATCCACCTCGAGGTTGACGACATCACCTACCTGACGGGCACCCAGGGTGGTGAGCGCCAAGGTCGTGGGAATCAGCGACACCTCGAACCAGTCGCCGGCAGGATCGACCGCCGACACGGTCAGTGAGACGCCGTCAATGGCAATGGACCCCTTGTCCACGATGTAGCGCGCCAGTGACGCAGGGTTCGCGAAGCGCAAGACATCCCAGTGCTCAGAACTCGAGCGTGACACGAGCGTGCCGGTGCCATCGACATGACCCTGCACGATGTGACCCCCCAACCGGGAGGTGGGCAGGACGGCCCTCTCTAGGTTGACGCGCATGCCTTCGCCGGCATCGCGCAGCGAACTACGCACGAGGGTCTCGCGCATGACGTCGGCCGCGAAGGTGTCGTCCCCGATGTCCGTGACCGTGAGGCATACGCCGTTGACGGCGATCGAGTCTCCGTGCCGGGTCCCCTGCGTGACTACGGGTCCGCGCACCACCAGGCGCAGCGCATCATCGGGCAGTCGGACCACCTCGGTGATCTCGCCCGCCTCTTCGACGATGCCGGTGAACACGGGACCTCCTGGTCAGATGCGCCCGCTGATCCTTGCATCCTCGCCGACCTGGTCGACACGCACGTCCCTCAGGCGCACGCCGTCGCTCAGGGTCGTGATCCCCCAGTCCGCGACAGCGGGGCTGCCCGCGCCCAGCAGCATCGGAGCGACGTACCAGACCACCTCGTCCACCAGGCCCGCCGCCAGGAATGCCGACCCGAGTCGCGGGCCGCCTTCGAGGAGCAGGTGACGCACTTCACGCTGGGCCAAGGTGGCGAGCACCTCCGCGGGATCGTGGGTGCGCAGATGCAGTGTGGGCGCAGACGCATCGAGCACGCGGGCGCTCGCGGGGATGTCGCTGAGGCCCACGACGACCCGGAGCGGTTGATGGCCCACGAGTGCACCCTGCGCATCGCGCGCCGTGAGCTCGGGATCATCGGCGAGAGCCGTGCCGGTGCCGACCGCGATCGCATCGCAGCGCCGGCGCCACAGATGGACTTCGGCGCGAGCCGCCTCACCGGTAATCCAACGGCTGCTCCCATCAGACGCGGCCACCCGGCCGTCGAGGGTGGCAGCGACCTTCCACGTGACGAAGGGTCGGCCGGTCGTGACCGCGTGGGTCCACGCCTCGTTGAGTGCCGCGGATTCCTGCGCGAGCAGCCCGCCCTCCACGTCGATGCCTGCTGAGCGCAGTCGCTCGGCGCCACCGGCAGCGACGGCATGGGGATCGGCCTGGGCATAGACCACGCGCGCGACACCCGCTGCGGTGAGCGCCTCGCTGCACGGCCCCGTGCGCCCGGTGTGATTGCACGGCTCGAGCGTCACGACCGCCGTGGCGCCCTGCGCTGCCGGGCCCGCCTGTGCGAGGGCGTCGGCCTCGGCGTGGGCCGTGCCGGCACCGCGGTGCACTCCCTCGCCGACAATCCTGCCTTCGGCATCGACCAGCACGCACCCCACGCGGGGATTGGGACCATCGGGGATGTCGGCCGACTGGGCCAAGGCGATGGCCCGCAGCATGGCCTCGCGCTCGACGGCTTCGGCCACGACTACTCCCCCGAGGCGGCGATGGCCATCTCGCGCAGCGTCCGCACCATGCGATCGGGGTCGGCTGCGCTGAAGACCGCGGAGCCCGCGACGAAGACATCGGCTCCCGCTGCGGCGCAACGCTCGATGGTCGCCTCGCTCACCCCACCATCGACCTGGACCCAGATGTCGCCCCCGTAGCGGCGCACCATGTCGCGCGCCTCGGCGATCTTGGGCAGGACCATGTCGAGGAAGGGCTGTCCGCCGAAGCCGGGCTCCACGGACATGATGAGCAGCATGTCGAGGTCGGGCAGGAGGTCGGCGTACGGCGTGATCGGCGTCGCGGGGTTGACCGCGAGACCGGCGCGCGCCCCGAGGCCTCGCAGTGTGCGGGCGAGCCGCACAGGGGCGTGCACTGCCTCGGCGTGGAAGGTGACGCTGCGGGCGCCCGCCTCGGCGTAGCCCGGCGCCCACCGGTCGGGGTCGGTGATCATGAGGTGACAGTCGAGCGGGATGGACGTCGCACCCAGGAGGCTCTCCACGACGGGAAGGCCCACGGTGAGGTTGGGCACGAAGTGGTTGTCCATGACATCGACGTGGATCCAGTCCGCGTCGGGGACGCGCGCGATCTCCTCGCCCAGCCGGGCGAAATTGGCCGAGAGGATGCTCGGGGAGATCTGAATGCCCACGTGCGCAGGGTAGCGACCCACCCCGCACCATTGCGCCGAGTGGCTGCTAACTCGCCGAGTTGGCAGCCACTCGGCGCAATGGTGCGAACGGTGGGGTCCGGCGGAGCTACGCGGTGAGGATGCCGGCGATCCCGAGGAAGGCCATGAAGCCGCCGAAGGCCACAGAGAGCAGGGCCACCGGAATACCCCGCTTGTAGATCACCTGGGCTACGGCCGCGCCGATCATGTAGACGCCGAACACCAAGAAGGTCGCGCCTTCCACGACGATTCCCCACCCGAGGACCACCGCGAGGATCGCCACGAGTCCCCAG
>VGBQ01000275.1 GCA_016870425.1 Actinomycetota bacterium
GGACCGCCACCTGCTGCTCGAGGAGGCGCCGCGACTCCGCGCGCAGCGAGGCCTCGGCCACCTCGAGTGTTGCGTTGGTCGAGCGGGCCAGGCTGAGGCGCTCCTGGAGGATCCCATCGACATCCCGCGAGGCAGCGAACCCATCTCGCATCAGCTGCACGACAACAGCGAGTACGAGGATGTTGACCGGGCGGGTCACGGTCCACAGGACCAGCAGGATCGCGGGATATCCCCCGCCCCGGACAGTCACGACGAGGGCTGCCATCAGGGCCCCGGATGCCGCAGCGATCAACCAGTAGATCACTAGCGCTGCCGGCACCGAGCGCCACCGGACAGAGCGCGTCGAAGCGATGAGGCGACGTGCGATCCACACCATGACCGCAGCGAAGACAAATCCCAAGGTGGATGAGAACAGCCCGTAGCGGATCATCTCGCTCGCGCCGGGGGGATTGGGCACCGCCCGCAAGATGAGGATAGTGCCCAGGAATTCCCCGACGGTGAGGAAGGCAAAGGGCCACAGGCTCAGTCCGAGGTGCCGCAGCCGCAGACGGATCACCGCGCGTCCTCCGCCGCGGGAGTCCCTGCCACCGTGTGCTTGAGATAGACCAGCACGCACGCCACGCGCGCGTTGTAGCCGTCGACGTCCTTGGGGATCGCCAGGGCGGCGATGATGTCGGAGATCACCGACTCCACGGTGCGTACGGAGAGCACGAGATCCTCGGCAATCCGCTTGTTCGACCAGCCGTTGGCCATGCGCGAGAGCACATCCATCTGGCGCGGTGTGAGGTCAGCGAGCGGACCGGTGCGCTCCGGTGTGAGCTTGCTCGTCAGAGCCGAGTCAATGACCATGCCCCCCGCGGCGGACTCGCGGATGGCGAGACCGAGCTGATCGAGATCGGCGACGGAAGTCTTGAGCAGATAGGACCATCCGCCTCGCACGTCCTCGGGCAGGCCGGCAAGGAGTCCGGGCATGGCGAAGTTGCTCAGCAGCACCACACCCATGCCACGGTTGCGACGCCTCAGGTGCACCCCGAGTTGCGTGCCATCCGCGCCCGGCCCCAGGTCGACGTCGGCGAGCAGCACGTCGATGGAGTCCGCAGGCAGGGCGGCGGTGAGCTCCTCGGCCGAGCCGTAGGAACCGACCACGGTCACGTCGGTCAGGCGCGCGATCAGCCCGGTGACAAGCAGCTCCCGATAGAGCGGCTCGTCCTCCACGACCGCGACGCGAAGCTCCGTGCCCATGCAGGCAGTATGGACCCGGCGCCACCACCCGCGGTCACGGAAGGCCACGTCACCGTGCTAGCCCGGTGCTCGCACTAGGCTCCGGGCCATGGCTCCGGGCATCCCGCAGGCTGGCCAATCTGCGGCCGCGATCGCCACGGCCCTGGCCGACATCCGCCGCTCAGACCCACCCATCCACGGCGGCAAGGTGCTGGCCTATGTCTACGACGCAGGGGATGCCGAGGCGATGACCGCGGGTCTGGACGCCCTGCGGTCCTACGCCGAGGTCAACGCCCTTGACCCCACCACCTTCCCGAGCGTCGCCCGCATCGAAAACGACCTGGTCGGCTGGGGGCTCGACCTGATGCGCGCACCCAAGGGTGCCGCTGGGGTGCTCACCAGCGGCGGCACGGAGTCATGCATCCTCGCCGTCCTCGCCGCCCGCGAGCGTTGGCGACGACTCGGCGGCGAGGGCATCCCATCGATCATCGCGGCCGATACCGTGCATCCGGCATTCCACAAGGCCGCGCACCTGCTCGGCGTCGACGTCCACACCGTGCCCGTGGACCGTCGCACCTTCCGTCTCGCCGGAGCGGCTGTCGACGAGGCCCTGGCTGCCCTCGGCAGCAGCGCGGCCCTCGTCGTCGTGTCTGCACCCTCCTACCCTCACGGCGTCGTCGACGACGTGTCAGGCATAGCCGCGACTGCGGCCGCCCACGGTGTCCCCTGTCATGTGGATGCCTGCATCGGCGGCTTCACGCTTGCCTACGCCCGCATGGGCGGGGAGGATCCACCATCCTTCGACCTCTCCGTCGAGGGCGTGACGTCAATCGCCCTCGACCTGCACAAGTACGGCTTCTCACCCAAGGGTGCGTCGCTTCTCCTCTTTGCGGATGTGGATTTGCGATCGGGCATCTACTACACGTTCTCCTCCTGGCCGGGCTACCCCGTCGTCAACACGACGCTGCAGAGCACGAAGTCGGCTGCGCCGATGGCTGCCGCATGGGCGGTCGGCCACGCGCTGGGGCATGACGGCTTCATCGATGCTGTGCACCGCGCCCGCGAGGCGACGCACGCGATCTGCGACACCGTGGCCACAATCTCCGGCTTGTGTGTCGCAGCCGAGCCCGACACCACGCTCATCGCGCTAGCTGGCGAGGGTGATGATCCGATCGATCCCTTCCGTCTCGCCGATGCCATGCGCAGCCGCGGGTGGAGCCTGCAGCCGCAGCCGAGCCTGGGCGACCTGCCACGGACCCTTCACCTGACGGTGCAGCCCGTGTCACTCGCGTCCATCGACGACTTCGTCGCCGATCTGCGGGGGGCGTGCGAGGACGTGCGCGGGCTCCCCTGGCTCGACGTCTCATCGAATCTCGAGTCGGCCTTCGCGAATCTCCCTGACCTGACCTCGGGAGGCCCGCTGCCCGACGAAATGGCCGGCGTACACGCCCTCATCGACGCCCTGCCGCCCGAGGTGCGCGA